>JBLHXN010000005.1:0-71584 GCA_047630355.1 Spirosomataceae bacterium
AATTATTGACGAGGTACGAAATGCTTTTCTTTATGCGTGGAGGTTTCCGGTACCTTTGAGCTAGCCGCGACGGCGAACCGTTTCGATTCCTGGCGAAGCTACAATTATTGACGAGGCACGAAAGTGCTTCGTTTTTTTATACGTGGAGGTTTCCGGTACCTTTGAGCTAGCCGCGACGGCGAACCGTTTCGATTCCTGGCGAGGCTACAATTATTGACGAGGTACGAAAGTGCTTCGTTTTTTTATGCGTGGAGGTTTCCGGTACCTTTGAGCTAGCCGCGACGGCGAACCGTTTCGATTCCTGGCGAGGCTACGATTATCGACGAAGTACGAAAGTGCTTCGTTTTTTTTATGCGTGGAGGTTTCCAGTACCTTTGAGATAGCGGGGCTGCCTATAGCCCCGCTACAAGATTTATAATTAACGAAGTACTATTCCTACTCTTCGTTTTTCTTTTAAAGGTTTTCGGGGGTTTAGAGATATCTATGCGATATTTAATTGGAGTCCTGTCTGGTCGAAATGATTTCGGCACTCGTTATAAATGACAAATCCATCAGTTACGTACTTTCCCTAAAGCCCTTATCTTTTATTTAAAATCCTCTATAACAAAGCCTTCAGAAGAATAGATTTTATTCGCATTGATAATGCGAATAAAGTAATGGCAATTTGTACTAATATAGGGTAAATCAATGAGCATATTTTGTTGCCTTTTTTTCTGAAATAGATAGTAAATACGCTGCCTCATCTTAAAGTTAATCAACTTACTTGATTGCCGTGCAGAATAAAATTCTGTCCGTACTTTATTAATTTCTGCACCGCACTGCTCAAAAAATATTTTTAATTCTCCGTTGGATTTTTTTGCACAATTTTGAACTTAATATAGCCGTCATAATGATTCATAAATCAGAACGAGGCTGCTTCAAATAATTACTTATTTAATAATCAACTAATTAATATGCTCAAAAAACAATTATTTAGTCTTGTTTTGTGTGTGGCGTTGGCATTTCAGGCCGTTGCCCAAGACAGGATAGTGACGGGGAAAGTTACCTCCTCGGAGGATGGCTCGGAATTACCCGGAGCTACGGTAAGTGTAAAAGGTAGTAATACGACCACCATTACGAACAATGACGGTGAATACTTAATTTCCGTTTCTGGTAGTAAAATTCTCGTTTTCAGTTTTGTTGGTTTTGTGAAAAATGAAGTTTCTACAGGTAATAAAAGCAGGGTTGATGTAGCACTTGAATCTGATTCGCAGCTCTTAAATGAGATGGTTGTGATTGGTTACGGTGTGCAGCAGAAATCTAAACTTACTTCTTCTATCGTGAGCGTTGCCGGAAAGGATTTGGCAAACTTGGTGACACCAAGTTTTGACCAACAACTTGCGGGACGTGCTGCGGGTGTGCAGGTTTCGGTAGGAAGTGGTATTATTGGGCAGGCCCCACGTATCAGAATTCGTGGTACAAACTCTATTACCTCGGGCGGTTCGCCGTTGTACGTTGTAGATGGTGTTCCGGCGTTAGATGGTAACCAGGCAGGAGCGAACGTTCCTTCAAATCCATTAGGTGATATTAATCCATCAGATATCGAATCTATTGAAATCTTGAAAGATGGTGCCGCAACGGCAATCTACGGTTCGAGAGCAACCAATGGTGTAATTTTGATTACAACTAAAAAGGGTAAAAAGAACCAGCCGATGCGGGTCAACTTGGATATGCAATACGGTGTGACAAACCCCGTAAACCGTTTTGACTTATTAAATGCAAACCAATTTGTGGAAATTGCGAATGAGAAAGTAAAAAACGCAGGTGGTACTACATCCCCGGCGGTGCTTGATCCAAACGGAACGAATACGGATTGGCAGGATGTAATCCTTAGACAAGGAATTGCTCAGAATTATAACGTCAGCTTTTCGGGTGGTTTAGAAAAAACTAACTATTACTTCTCGCTTGGCTACAATAAGCAAGAAGGTGCCGTGGTATCAAACGGACAAACCCGTTACAACTTTACCTCAAACATTGATCATTCTTTTAGTAAGTACGTTTTGGTCGGAACAAAAATGCAGGTTGCACGGACCGAAAATACTGGACTTAACTCAGGCTCAAACGCCCTTTCGGGTAACCTGACGGGTGCGGCAAGGATGTTCCCGAACGTTCCTATTTTTGATGTAAACAACCCAACGGGTTATAATATCTCACCAGACGGAGCAGTGTTAGGTCAGGGTTCTAACCTTCGGAATATTGATAATAACTACACAAACATTGGTTTTGTGTTGGCAAATAATAAGTTCAATAACCAAATTGGTCGGGTGTTGTCAACAAACTATTTACAAATCACTCCGTTTGACGGTTTAATTCTGAGATCGATGATCGGTCTTGACTACACTGACCTGCGTACGTTTTCTTCGCAAGATCCAAGACACGGCGATGGTCGGGGTTCTAACGGTACATTAAACCGCACGTCAAGAAACGTAACAAGATGGAACTGGCAGAACACCGCCAACTACTTGGCAAGTTTTGGAAAAAGCTCGATTAATGCAACAGCTGGTTTAGAATATCAGCAGCAGAATGTTTCTTCGTTTACGGCTGGTGCAGCTAACTTCTCTGATCGTTTCTTTCAGGAAGAAAATATCATTTCTGGGAGCTTCACGGTACCAACTGTATTTGGTAGTGGCGTAAATTCGGGTTTTGATTCGTATTTCGGACGTATCCAGTACGATTATGATAATAAGTATTTCTTTACGTTTTCGGGTCGCAATGACGGAATCTCAGATTTACCTGAAGCAAACAGAAGAGGTACTTTCTTTGGTGGTTCGGTGGCTTACCGTTTGTTCAACGAAGACTTTATCAAAAATTCAGCACTTGCGGCTTACGTTAGTGACATTAAGATTCGGGCAAGTTACGCACAGGTTGGAAACGTTGCCATCGGTGATTTTCCTTACTTAGGTCTGTTCGGTTCGGCACAATACGGTTCACAGAATGGGGTAGGATTTAACCAAGCGGGTAACCCGTTGTTAAAGTGGGAGTCAAGTAATCAGACCAACATCGGTATTGACTTAGGATTTTTGCAAAATAAAATCATGTTTACAGCGGAATATTACAAGAACGACGTTTCTGACTTGATTTTGGCGGCACCAACGGCTCCATCTTTAGGTGTTCCGAATAACTCGATTTCTAAAAACGTAGGTTCACTTTATAACCAAGGTTTAGAGTTCAGCGTAAATTACGAAGCAATCAACAAAGGAGATTTTACCTGGAATGTCAACCTGAACTTCTCGACTCAGAAAAACATGGTGACTGGTCTGAACAAAGGTCTTGATGGTACGGATCAACCGATTTTCCCTACCGGAAGTCCGTATCACATCATCAGAGTAGGTGATCCGCTTGGTTCACTTTACGGCTATCAGTCGGCAGGCGTAAATCCCGCCAACGGTTTTCCTTTATTTGAGAAAGGCGACGGCCGCACTGTTCAAAGAAATGCGAACACAGGTGCGTACTCTTTCTACGACGTTACCAATCCTGATGTAACATCAGATACGCAAGGTGCTTCTTTGCTGTCGGCTGATATTAAAGACGGTGGTGATCGCCGGGTATTAGGAAATACAAATCCTACTTACTTTGGTGGGTTTACGAACTCCTTCATCTACAAAGGTCTTGACCTGGAAATTTTTACCCGTTTCTCAGGTGGGAATAAAATTATGAACGTGACCCGTCAGGAAACACTACTGAACCAAGACTTCAATAACAATGGTGTTGAAATTTTGAACCGCTGGACAACAGCCGGACAAGTAACTGACGTTCCTAAAGTTGTATTGAATAACGGTAACGTTATCAACCTGAACGGTCAGGCGAACAGCCGCTTTGTGGAAGCCGGAGATTTCATCCGTATCCAGAACATTATTTTAGGTTATTCATTACCTAAGTCAGTTTTTGAAAATGGCAAAGCGGGTATCAGAAGCGTTCGGGCGTTTGCTTCGTTGCAGAATGCACTTACATTCACTAAATACACGGGCTTAGATCCTGAGTTGAACGCAAACGGTAACGTAAACCAAACCTTTGGACTTGATTTTAACACAAACCCACAATTTAGAGCGTTCACTTTCGGTCTAAACGTAGGTCTATAATTTCTCGACAATAAAAATTTAGAAAAAAATGAAAATATCAAAATATAGTAAATTAGGTATTGCGGGATTACTCTTCACGGCTTTATCGTGTAACGTGACCGATTTGGCTCCTATCGATGCACTTTCGGAATCAACCGCTTTTCAAACTCCCGAACGCATCGAGCTTGTAGTTGCTGGAGTTTATGACGGTGCCCAATCTGGCTTTTACGCTGGTGGTCTTTCGGGTGGAGTTGTCAGAGGATATCCTTTTGGTGCCGCACACTTGCAGCAGGGCGATGTACGTGGTGAAGATATGGTAAGCGTTGCCGGATTTTACGGTATCACTTACGATGGCGTTTACGATGCCACTACGCCAAACAATGGTTTCTTCTGGCAGACTGCTTACGCCATGATCAACCGGGCAAACGTAGCCATCAACGGTATTAGAACAGCACCAACTGAAGGAGCTTTAACAACAGAACTGAAGAACAGTTATGAGGCAGAATTGCGACTTTTGAGAGCAATGGGACATTTCTATTTGCTTGTAAACTTTGCTCGGCCGTTTGGTGATAACCCAAATGCTGCTAATGGTGGTATTATTTACCGGACAGAACCCGTAGGTACAAGTACTGGTCTGACTGCTGACGAAGCCGGAAAATTAGGCCGGAATACTGTAGCAGAGTGTTACACAAAATTATTGGAAGACCTTGACTTTGCGGAAACAAACCTTCCTGCAACCCGGGCAAGAAACGGAATTACCCGTGCCACTAAAGGAGCGGCGATTGCTTTGAAAACCCGTATCAGGTTACACCAAAATAACTTTGCTGCCGTAATTGCGGAAGCAAATAAGCTGATACCTGTTTCTGGAAGCCTGCAAAGCCCAATTGGTGGATACCAGTTGACAGCTACGCCGATGGGACCGTTTGGAACTGCGAATAAGAGCAACGTAGAGTCGATCTTATCAATGGAAAACAATGACGTTGACAACGCTGGTGTAAACGGTGCTGGTCCTACTATGTACACTGCATCCGTAAGCGGTGGACGTGGTATTGTAGGTATCAGTCCGTTGATTTGGAATCAAGCATTTTTTGCGGCGGATGATTTTAGGAAATCTGTTGACATGGTTACGAAAGACGGTGGAACATCGCCGGGTCGCGGGGCTTACTTTACTAAAAAATACGCAGACGCAACTGCTCGTACCGATAACGCTCCGATTATTCGTTACGCGGAAGTAGTATTAAATGCTGCTGAGGCAATTGCCCGTACTTCTACAGGTGTTGATACCCGTGCGTTGACTTTGTTGAACGCTGTACGTAACCGTGCTTTGCCGGCTGGTTCACCCGCTCGGTACACTGAATCAAGCTTCACCACAAACGCTGAGCTGATTCGTGCCATTTTGAACGAAAGACGAATTGAGTTTTTGGCGGAAGGTATCAGATGGATGGATATTCACCGTCTGGGAACTGATGCTGCGTTCGGACCAAGCGGTATCCCCGCGAAAGCAAGCCGGACACTGAACTTCACGAACCTGTATACCAATAATCCAGCTACTACATTCACCATGTTAGCGGCTATCCCGTACAGTAGCTTCAAGTTCATCTGGCCGTTGCCAATTGAAGAGATAAATAACAATCCAACGTTGAGAAATCAACAGAATCCTGGGTATTGATTTATTTAGAGTTACTTTAGGATTTTATTTCGGAATGACGGATTACAAAATGTAGTCCGTCATTTTTTTATGCGGAATCTGTAACAAAAAAAGCCGACGATAAAAACCGTCGGCTTAATTAAATCCTCTTTATCGCTGTATAACAATGTGTCGTGCCGATGGCACTTTATTTTGTGTTGAACTAATTCTACAATTTATGCTCACCATCCTTCGTACTGATTCCCAAAACTCTGACTTTAAAACGATCGTAAAACCTCTTGACAAGGGTTTGGGAATTACTGACGGCGATGATTACGATTTCTACAATCAATTCAATAAGATTGAAAACATTAAATACGTAGTGATTATTTACGATGAAAAGTAGCGGTAGGTTGCGGAGCAATAAAAAGATTTGACGAAAAAAAGCAGAAGTAAAACGAATGTACGTTGCTGAAAGTCAGCGGGGAAGGGGAGTTGCCTCAATGATTTTAAGGGAATTAGAATTATGGACGGTCGAGCTACGCTTTGAAACCTGCATTTTAGAAACAGGTACAAGATAGGTTGAAGCGTTAAAACTTTATTCTAAAAATAGTTATAAGGTTATAGATAACTACGGGCAGTACGCCGGAATAGAAAACAGCACTTGTTTCGGAAAATCGCTCGTTTAGAGAATGTATTTACGAATACCAATTAAGCCAAAAAGTAGAATGCTGTACCAGATGAAAAACGGAATTATATAATTTATCAAACCAGCCGGGAGCATCACTGCAATGATGAGTAACTGAAAACCTAAGCCATAAAGTGACACGAGCGACATAAACCAACTCGGAAAGGTTTTAGCTTTGTAGGCATCTTTATCCATGAAGTGGATGGTTTTGTCAAAAACGACGTAGCAAAAAGTGTACGCCTTAAATAAAATATTTACCGCCCGTTGACTTTCCCCGTGTAACGCTCGTGGCGTTTTGTACTCAAATACCTTACTGGTGTTATCTCCGTCAATAGATTTGTTTCGTAAAATTACGTAGTAGTAATTATACAACGTACCTTGGAGTTGCACTGCAATGAAAGCAAGAATAATCATGTAAATAGGGGACTTAGTAACGTAGCCTATCGTACCTATAATCAGTAAGTTAATGAAAATATCGAAGACGCTGTCTAAATAGCGACCTGTGTAAGATGGAGTCTTTTTTACACGAGCCAATTCACCGTCGGCGGCGTCAATAATTGACTTAATAATTATGAAAATAGCAGCTGATATATAGTGATCGGCGAAAATGCAATACGCCGCAATAATACCGCAGATACCAAATAGTAAAGTAACGTGGACTGGAGTGAAGCGGGTGTTTTTGAGCGAACTGGCGAAAAGCGTTCCGGGCGTTCTACCGTAATCTGATAAATCAAAAAACTTATCTTTAGCGGCTAACTTTGCCATAAAATAGAAGGAAAATCTGACAATATAGTCGTGGCACAAAAGTACTGATTTCTTTATATTAGTCCATCACTTTTTAAATTAATGTTACTCTACGTTCAACTAAAAGTTAATTCTAACTATTCAACTCTATAAATTTATGAAAAACTTCCATTTCAAATCATTACTGGTTTGCTTTCTTTTTGTATTTCTTACTCACGTTTCATTTGCCGTGAATAAATCAACTACTGATAAACCGTTGCGGGTTGGCGTTGCGGGATTGATTCACGCCCATGTTCACTGGATTTTAGGTTATGAAGGAAGCGACATCGAAATTGTGGGAATTGCTGAACCAAACCGAGATCTCGCCGAACGGTTGTGTAAACAATATAATATTCCACTTGACTTAGTCTTTGATTCGGTGGAGGAAATGCTGGCGGTTACCAAGCCAGAAGCTGTTTCGGGCTTCAATACTACCTTTGACCACCTGAAATTAGTGCAGACTTGTGCTCCGAAAGGCATTCACGTTATGGTAGAAAAACCTTTGGCGGTAAATAACGACCATGCCCAACAGATGATTGCTTTGGCGAAAAAGTATGACATTCAGTTACTTACTAATTACGAAACATCGTGGTACGGCAGTAGTGCAAAGGCCTATGAATTAATTAAAGAAGAGGATAAAATTGGGGACATTCGGCGAGTAGTTTTTCATACAGGTCATCCTGGTCCAATTGAAATTGGTTGTAATGTCGAATTTCTTGATTGGTTAACCGATCCGGTATTAAACGGAGGTGGTGCTTTGATGGATTTCGGGTGCTACGGGGCAAATCTCGCTACATGGTTTATGGGAGGGGAGAAGCCTTTGACGGTAAGTTGCGTTACGCAACAGATAAAACCTGAAAAATACCCCAAGGTGGAAGATGAAGCTACCATAATTCTAACTTACCCAAAAACGCAGGTGATTGTTCAGGCTTCGTGGAATTGGTCGCACAACGTAAAGTCAATGCAGGTTTACGGAAAAACTGGATACGTCATCTGCGAAAACGGGACGGATATGAAAATTCTCGAAAACGAAAAGGTGGGGAGCTATCCTATGAAAGTGAATCCGCTCGGTGCTGGATTTGATAATCCATTTTCTATGCTGCACAACGTTATTCGGAACGGATATAACTTTCCCGCGTTTGATCCGAGCAGTACTGAAAACAACGAAATCGTTGTTCAGATTTTAGATGCAGCAAAGCACGCCGCCGAAACCGGGCAAACAGTTATCTGGAAAGAATATTATAAATAATTTTTAGACGGTTGCTTTCTGAGTACATTGTGAGGAATACAGACACAATTATACCTCTAAAACCAACATCATGTTAAACAAAGTTTTTAAAGTACTCGGATTCATTTTTGCCCTTTTTATCGTCTATGGTGGTGTTCAGCACTTTTTGGAAGCTGAATTTTACTCGCCTTTTGTTCCGAGTGTTTTTCCTTTCGCAATGCCCATAATTTACTTGTCCGGAATCCTCGAAGTTGTTTTTGGCGTTGCGTATTTTATTCCCAAATATCGGTTAATCGGAGCTTGGGGAATTTTTATTCTAATGGTTGTTTTCCTGCCTATCCATTTGGCAGATGTATTTATTGATGCTCCCGCAATTGGCAGTAAAACTGCGGCCTACGTGCGTTTGCCTGTGCAGTTTTTATTCATTGTCTTATCTTGGAAAATGGTTGACATGGCAAAAAAGAGCCAATAAGAAATAAAAAAGCCGCTCTGCATTTGCAGAGCGGCTTCATAATATAAGATAATTCGTAATTACTTCTTAGCCATATCAGGATTCAATAGATTGTAGAACTGATCAAGTTTCGGCATTAAGATAATGCGTGTTCTGCGGTTCATTGATTTGTTCTGTGCCGATGTGTTTGGCATCATGGCGTTGTATTCTCCACGTCCTGCGGCGATCAAGCGGTTCGGGTTGATTCCGAATTGCTCTTGTAACGCACGTACTACTGAAGTTGAACGCTTAACACTTAAGTCCCAGTTATCCTGAAACATAGAAGTTTTGATTGGCGTATTGTCAGTATAACCTTCTACCATAACCTCTAAATCTGGGCGGGAGTTGATTACTTTAGCAATTTTCCCTAAAACCTCATTCGCTCTTGATGTAAGAGAGTAGCTTCCAGAGTTGTATAACATGGCGTCAGATAAGTTAATCATTACAACGGTTTTGTCAACTTTGATGTCGATGTCCATGTCGTTCAAATCCATTCCAATGCTTTGCTTCAGGTTTACGGCAAGAGCAAGATTGATTGAATCTGTCTTTGTGCGTGCAGCTCTTAGCAAGTTGATGTAACGGTCTTTCTCCGCCATTTGGCTCAACGTCTTGTCAATGTTGTCATTAGCAATCTTTGAAAGTACTGTCAAATCACCAACTTGAGTCATTTGCTGATCACGGGCTTTCTGTAGGTCACCTACTTGAGCACGTAAGTCCATCATCTGATCGTCTTTGACCTTGATAGAACTTTTCATCTCGTTCTGAGACATCGCTAACTGCGACTTCAGACGATCGTTTTGATCATTTGATACTGATAAATCATCACTACACTTCATCAGTGACTCATCTACGTTTTTCCATTTGCTTTCCATGTCCGCAAATTTTTTCTTAGTTACGCAAGAAGAAAATGTGGCAGTGACGATGGCACCTATTAAAATTAATTTTGTTGTTTTCATTGTGTTATTTATTTCGAGAATTAAGATTGATTAATTTCTAATTTGGTGCAAAAAAGTATACCGCTCTTTAAAATGTCTTAATTGAGCCTTAAATTTCGCTTAACGATGCAAATCTATTCTATTTTTTGTACTTCCAAAGGTTTAAAACCCAAAAATAATCGGAAAGGTCAAAAGGGTTAGAATTGTTGTGGTAAACATATTACTAATAATAAGTGAACGGTACATTTGTAAGCACAATTAGCAAATTTGATTACTTTCAATGTAGTATTGAAAGTAAGAGACTGTTTAAATTTCTTCTTTTAAATTTACAGTGCCAAATTTATGACTAGTCCATCATTGTCAAAATCCTCCTTCTTCCGGAGAAAATTGATGTAAACCTCAATCGTACTGTAGTTTGTTTCGATGTGGTAGTCCCATAATTCGTCCGCAATTTGCTGTTTGGAAAGTACCCGACCTTTAGCATTTGCCAAAATATTGAGCAACTTAAACTCTTTAGGAGTCAAAGTAACTTCAATTCCTGAACGCTCTACTTTCTTTTCGTCCGGAGAGGTTTTTAAGTCAGCTATTTCCGTAAAATTTGTTACAAGTTGCGGCGTTTCTTTCCTACGGTACAACGCCTGAATGCGGGCGAGTAACTCGGTAAGGTGAAAGGGCTTTACGAGGTAATCATCCGCCCCAAAATCAAAAGCTTCTACCTTATCTTCCACTTCGCCAAACGCCGTTAGCATCAATATAGGCGTAGTTTTATCAGTTTTCCGTATTATGCGGCAAACCTCCGGCCCATTAATTTTGGGAATATTTACGTCAAGTAAATAGACTTCATAAGTGTGGTCGCGAATTTGCTTGAAAAATAATTCGCCGTCAAAAATAGTATCGCACTCTACTCGTTTCCCGCGTAAAAATGATTCTATTTCGGAGGAAAGGGGTGGGTCGTCTTAAAGCAGGAGTGTTTTTAGCGTGGGAACAATTTTTTAACCACGAATTTTAGCGTAAAATTAGCTTTTATCGATTAATATTTGAGCATTTAATTCAATCTGCTGTATCTTCCGTTTTGGTTAAACTTTTTTCTAAAATCTCAGTTTTGTAAACATGCCTGCTACCATTTACGAGCGTTTTGTTACCACCCGCCAAGCCACGGAAACTATTTGTAAACCACTCACTGTTGAAGACTATTCGGTACAGCCTAACGCTGATGTATCGCCGCCTAAGTGGCATTTAGCTCACAGTACGTGGTTTTTCGAGCAATTTGTGTTGCGGGACTTTGATTCAACGTATAGAGTTTACAGCGAAGACTTTGCTTACCTCTTTAACAGTTACTACAATAACGCCGGAGAACGGGTGCTTCGTCCGAACCGTGGTTTAATGACCCGCCCGACGGTGGAAGAGGTCTATAATTACCGTAAATACGTCACAGAATCGGTTGAAAAATTGATGAGTGAAAATACCTCTAAAGAATTACTGGAATTAATCGAAGTCGGTATTAATCACGAGCAACAACATCAGGAATTACTCACTTACGATATCAAGTATATTCTCGGAAATCAGCCTACTTTTCCGGTTTATGACGGTATTTTTACACAGGAAAAAGAAGAGCAAACCGAAGGTTGGATTGATATTCAGGAAGGAGTATATACCATTGGTCATCAGGGAAGTGGCTTCTGCTTTGACAATGAATTAGGCGTTCATAAAGTATATCTTCACGAGGCTCAGGTTTCATCTAAACTCGTTACAAACGGCGAGTATATTGAGTTTATAGAAGCTGGTGGTTACGAAGACTTCAACCTTTGGCACGCCGAGGGTTGGGATTTCGTCAAAAAAAATGAATTAAAAGCCCCACTATATTGGCACAACGTAAACGGCGAATGGCATTATTATGACTTTGACGGTTTGTCAAAAATTGACTTCGAACTGCCCGTAATGCACGTAAGTTATTACGAAGCTTTTGCTTTCGCCGAATGGAAAAAAATGCGATTGCCCACCGAATTTGAATGGGAAATTATTGCTGATAAATTGAACTGGGGACAAGTTTGGGAATGGACAGGTTCGGCGTACTTACCTTACCCAAATTTTACGAAAGCACCTGGAGCATTGGGCGAATACAACGGAAAATTCATGGTCAGTTTGCATGTACTTCGCGGAGCCTCCATCGGAACCGCGGAAGGGCACAGTCGGAAAACTTACCGTAATTTTTTTCACCCAAGTAGCCGCTGGCAATTTGCTGGAATTCGACTGGTAAAATAAAATTAAAACTACACACACTTTTATGAACAATGCTTTTCTGAAAGACATGCTCAAAGGTCTTTCATCTACCCCAAAAACTTTAAGTTCCCGGTACTTCTACGATGCCATCGGCGACGGAATATTTCAGGAAATAATGCAAATGAAAGAGTATTACCTTCCGGCTTGTGAATTAGAAATTATCCAGAAAAAAACGAAAAATATCGCCGCCGAAATTTCGGCTGAAAAAATTGACGTAATCGAACTCGGGGCGGGTGATGGAACCAAGACGGTTTACTTCTTAAAAGGACTAATAGATGCCGGGAAAGAAATAACGTACATTCCGCTGGATATTTCTGCTAATGTGTTGGAAATCAACAGAGAGCATATTTCTGCACGCTTGCCCGATTTAATAATAGAATCAATTGCGGGAGATTATTTTGAGACAATGAAGTCTTTGAAAGAACGAAACAATCCGAAAATTGTACTTTTTATGGGTTCAAATATCGGTAACTTTAAAGACGAAAGTGCTGTCGATTTTCTAAAACTTGTGAAGTCGTATATGACCGTTGGAGATACGCTGTTAGTTGGAGCTGATTTGAAGAAAAATCCTAAAACTATTCTGGCGGCTTACAATGATAAATCAGGAATTACGAAGCGATTTAATCTAAACCTTTTAGCTCGGATGAATCGTGAGTTAGGAGCAGATTTTACCGTCGCTGATTTTGATCACTACGCATTTTATGATCCCGCTTCGGGAACTTCATTCAGCTACATTGTTTCACTCGAAAATCAAACCGTAAATATCGCGGATGAAACAATCAGTTTTTCTAAAAACGAGTGCATTCATACGGAAGTCTCGCAGAAGTATAGTTTAGAAGATTTGGAAAGAATTAGTAGTAAAGCAGGCTTTGCTAAATTCACGCCATTTCTCGATTCAAAAGAATGGTTTTGTCTGGGCTTAATGGCGTAAGCGTTGCACTAATTTAAGAGTTTATTGAATTAATCTGTTTAACTTACGGATATAATTCAACGAACTCGTATTAATGAAAAAAATAAACCTTATCCTTTACGTATGCTTACTCAGTATATGTACACTCTCTCTGTTAAAAGCTCAAACTACTGAAAACCAATTTATTTACGGTGATGCTTTGCCCGATGCTCCCGAACTCGCCGCCCGTGGTGATTACAAAGTAGGTGTACGGACGGTCAAGTTCACAAATAAAAATCAACCTGATATTTTAAACGCTTCAAAAGGCGTGGCTCCGTTATATGACCGAGAATTAACCGTGGAAATCTGGTATCCAGCAGTGTTAAAAGACGGAGAAAAAGCACTTACCAATTACGATGAACTTATGGGGACGGCAAACGATCCAAAACGTCCGACCATTCCGTTTACTTTTCCCGGACGTGCCAAACGAGATGCAGCTCCTGTCACTGTTAACGCTACCAACGATAAATTCCCGCTGGTAATTGTGTCGCACGGTTACGTGGGATCACGTTATTTAATGACTTACTTAACTGAGAATCTTGCTTCAAAAGGCTATATTGTTGCCGCGATTGATCACACAGAGTCAACTTTTAGAGATGCCGGAGGATTTACGAGTACATTATTGAATCGCTCGAAAGATATTTCGTTTGTTATAAACGAAATGACAAATTTAGGTAAGAATGACATGAGTTTGAAAGGAAAAATGGATTCGGAGAATATTGCCATTATTGGCTATTCAATGGGTGGTTACGGGGTTCTGAACGTAGCAGGAGCCGGGTACACCGAAGCTTTTGACAAAGGATTTGGACAATTTACGGGTGGTAGTAAATTGCTCAGCCCGTTGGTTTACGGAAGCCCCGATTACAGCGGAGAAGTAGATTCACGGATAAAAGCCGTCGTAGCGTTTGCCCCGTGGGGAATGGAGCGGGCGGCGTGGGATTCTACGAGCCTGAAAGGCCTGAAAGTACCAACGTTTTTTATTGTTGGAAGCCAGGATGATATTTCGGGTTACGAGAAAGGAGTAAAGGCAATTTACGAAGGAGCCGTTAATACTGAACGCTATTTGCTAACTTATGAAAATGCCCGCCACAACGTAGCTCCAAATCCGCCGCCTGCTGAATCATTGCAGCTCGGTTTACCTTTTGATGAATATTACCGCTACGCAGAACCGTCCTGGGATCAACGCCGGATGAACAATATTAATCAGCACTTTGTAACAGCTTTTGTAGGAATGCACCTGAAGAAAAAAGACTTTGGTAAGTACCTCGATGTACAATCTGATTCTAACGAAAAAACGTGGATGGGTTTCAAAGCTCGTTCTTCCACGGGGCTTGAATTATTGCACGAAAAAGCATCTGAGTAATAGTGAAAACCGGAGAAATGGATATTGACGTAATCTTACGAAGTATGAGTCCCCGACTCAATGAAGGGGAATACGTATTCGTGACGCTTACGGACATTTCACAAGTCAATCGAAACGATACTATTTGTGAACTTCGGGAAGCTGAAGGGACGACAGTCGTGATTGAAAAATCCAAAGCGGACGAACTCGGATTTACTTACAATTACGTTGCAGCCTGGATAACACTTAACGTACATTCGGCGTTGGAATCCGTCGGGTTAACGGCTGCATTTTCAACGGCTTTAACTCAACACAATATTAGTTGTAATGTGATAGCTGGTTTTTACCACGATCATATTTTTGTGGACGCGAAAGACGCAACGAAAGCCATTGAAGTCATAACCAATTTATCTAAAATTAATTAAAGATTTTCTCCATGAAACCATTGCTAAGTTTTTTACTATTCGTCTTATTTACGGCTACGCTATCTTGTCAGTTAAACAGTGAAAAGGTAGCCAATACTTACCCAACGGACTCTTTACTGCAATACGCTGACTACAAATCTGCCGAATCAGATACAGAAATTTCTCGCAGTGAATACGCTGATAAGTTATACGGATTTTGGCTTGGTCAGTGCATTGCTAACTGGACAGGTCTTGTAACCGAAATGGACAAAATAGGGAATATTGGCGAAATAAAAACGGGCAACTTTTATACTCGGGCAGATTGGGGAAATCCTGATTTGCCGAGTATTTTTACGCCCGAAAAGCCAAGCGATATTTCCCCGACCATTGATTTCGTTTTTGAAGACGAAGGTGAAATCTGGGGAGCTGATGACGATACAGATATTGAGTACATTTATCAGAGTCTCCTCTATGAAAACCAAATAAGTATGTTAACTGGAGAACAAATCAGAGATGGTTGGCTAAAACACATCAAACCCGAAGAAGAAAACTACTTGTGGGTTTCTAATCAACGGGCGTTTGATTTGATGAAAGAGGGTGTTGTTCCGCCCGCGACGAGTGATCCGGCAAATAACAAAGAGTACGAAATGATTGACGCTCAGTTAACCACGGAAATATTCGGCTTCTTTGCCCCGACTCGCCCTGATATTGCCTTGAAAATGGCAAACCTGCCCATCAGAACTTCGGCACGTGAAAATGCCGCGTGGATTTCGGAGTTTTACGTAATTATGTATTCGCTTGCCGCAAAAAGCGATGCCGATAAATCAATAAAAGAGAACACGCAAAATATGGCGGCGGAAGCTCGAAAGCATTTACCAAACGACAGTTATTCAGCGAAAATGTACGATTTTGTGAAAAGCCGTTACGACGCAAATATCCCGTGGGAACAAACCCGCGACGAAGTTTATCAGCGGTATCAGGTGGAGCAACGAGATGGTTATGATATTACGTCAAAAAATATTTATTGCAACGGCTGCTTTGCCGCAGGAATTAATTTTGCCTCCAGTTTAGTCAGCCTTTTTTACGGTGAAGGCGACATCAAAGAAACCATAAAAATCGGTGTTTTAGCTGGTTGGGATTCTGACAATCCAACGGCAACTTGGGGCGGGTTGCTCGGTTTCATGCTCGGTAAAGAAGGAGTAGAAGCGGCTTTCGGTCGGAAATTCTCGAATAAATTCAACATTCACCGTACCCGTCAGAACTTCCCGAATAATGGCATTGATACTTTTGAAGAAATGGCGAAGAAAGGAATTTTTGTTATTGACCGTGTGGTGCAGGAAGAAATGAACGGCGGTATTGATTTAGAGAAAGACGTTTGGTTGGTTCCGATTAGGAATTGATTACAATAACTCTTTCACTTTATTACCTGAATCATTGAATTTTCGGCTGTGTTAGGAAGACCTTACCATCAAACAATTTGCCCATTAACCGAATAGTCGCATCCGTATTTTCGTCATTTTTAAGGTGGAAAGTAAATTCACCGTCAATAACTTGCGAAGAGTTAATTTCTGGGTTCCAATATAGTGTTTTACTTCCCGTGAAAACATCAACGGTAGTTGGCGTAAAACCCGAAATTTGTAATGTCCCGGCTACTGGTTTGCCAGACTTACCAGTAATGAAGCCCTTTTTTAAAGTGATTTTAATAACCCCTCCGGCGGCTCTTATACCGTACAGGGACGACTCATCTGCCTTTAGAACTTCAACACTTAAAACATCATTCGGACTGAATTGATCCAACCGGTCTTTAAGAGGCTCTCGGATGCCTGTATTCTGCTTATTTGGATCATTTGGATTGTTAATAGCAATGTCGTTTAGCAAAACCAACGGTTCGTCATAAAAGTTGTTTCTGACCATTAATTTCCCTGTAGAACTACTGTACTGAACAGTTGCAAGTTGTTCCAACATTTCAATGATAGAGGTATATCTGGGAGAATCATCAGTAAATGTTTTTTTGGATATTCCGTTTCCAAGTTTTTCGCGTTCCTCTCTCGAAATCACGTTTGCCAGTACTTGTACTTCTTCCAAAAGCGTAGATAAGGTATCATCGGCAACGAACCGATCCGATGTGGTGAAATCAATAGTAGCATTGAGCAGCGGGTAGGTTTTACAACCTAATTTGATTTCACCCTGTTCAGGCTCATCAAGTAGCACTTCGCCGTAGGTTACTTCTCTTCCACGTTTATCCGTTAGTTGGTAAACTACCGTTTGTTCTCCAGAAAAATTAATGCCAGTAAAGTAGAATTTACCATCTTTATCTGTTTGAGTTTCGCTAAAAAACTTGTTTTCTAAACCGAAAGATGCCAGCGTCAGGTTATATTTTTTAAGCGGTTTTTTGTTCGCTTTATTTATCAACTTGCCGCTTATTACCAATAATGAATCACTGTTTTCTAACTGCTTTATTTTCGCTTCATTTACGGTTATAAATTTGTTTCTATTTTTAGGAATTTCCGAATCGGCGAAGCTAAAAAGTGATTTGCTTGATGTTACCGATACCGTAAGATTTTCTACCTGTGGGGGAATATTGAAGACGGTTATCTTTTGAACAGAATCGTTAACGACCTCACGGCTTACTTCCAGCTCACCGAAAAGTGATTTATCTAAATCGGCGACACGGCTCACTGAACAAGTTTTTACTGTATCTGGTAGTTTACCTTTTGAGACAAAAACAGGTTGGATATTAATGAGTTCGGGATAAGCCGCCATCCAATTCGTAAAAAACCGGAGGTAGTATTGTCCGGCGGGTAATTGTTTATCAAGCAACATGTAGCCACTCGACTTTCTGTCAAAAAAGCGAAAATACTGGTGCGTGACTTTCTTCCCAACCGAATCGTAAAGACACACGTTAAGCGGTTGAAAATCCGTAAAACCCTGCCCTTCCTGAATCGAAGAAAAATGCAGCCGTTCGCCCGGAACAAAAATGTCCTTATTGGTGAGCGTTTTTAACGTGCCGAGATTAAATCCGTCGCTATTTGCGTTCTGTAAAACAGATTCTGTTTTGAACTCTCCGGGCTGATAATCAGTTGGCAGCGTGCGGGCAAACCTATAGGTATCCATATCTCCTGAAATTTGTAAGGCGAGCGGTTGATCTATGTTTCCGTTTTTGTCAATACGATGTCTGCTGGAAATATGCAGTAGCGAAGTTGCCGAACTAATGTCTTTAAAAAGTAGCTGTGGTCCCGCTGATTTATTTCGGTTGAGAATTATAAATGTTGCTTCTTGAGCAAAAGAAAAAGAGGAATCGGCATCCCGTTTTGCCGCAGGAAAATCGAAGAAGCCTTTACCGTATTTTGTGGTTGTGTATTCCCCAAAACTTGATCCTCTTTTGATGGTATTGCCTTCAAGCAGGAAAAGGTCAAACCCGTTTTCTTTCAATTTATTTTGAGCCAAGCTTATCAGAAAGTGCCTCAAAGAACCGTTATAGGCTTTTTCTCTTAGCTCATTACGTTTGGCTAACTTATTCTCTTCGACGGCTATTTCTTTATAAAAAGATTTCACTACGTAATTAGTAATACCACTCGTTCCTTTAAATTCAACCAATTCGGTCAGGACTTCATAACCTAATGATTCGTTCGTAATGTTTAAAGGTTTACCAGAACTGGCTGTCAGCAGCGATTTTTCTTTAGTGAAATCGACTACCCAATAATTGTTTATTTCGGTTTGTTTAGCGAAAGCATCCGTTCCTAAAAAACTCCGTTTGAACCTTTCAAAATTACGACTCCACTCCTTGTCCTTTTTCCCACTAACGGTCAATTCCTGCAAAGCCTCAACCTGAGATTGCAACTGCACATTAATAAATTTTGTAGTAGTTCCGACTTCAATAAATACTGATTTTGACCTATACCCAACCGACGTAAAAACAAGTTCTGCTTTTTGGGTCAAAGAAAACGTCAGACTGAACTTTCCGAGTGTATCCGTCTGCGTACCGAACGTAGTTCCGTTCACGAAAACATTCACGAACGGCAGGGGTTCGCCATTATCAAGTTCTTTCACGGTTCCCGAAACGGTTATTTTTTGCCCAAATGTAATTGTGGGAATTAACAATAGTAGTAGTATGTATTTCCTTAACATAAGCTATTGGATGGATAAAGGTTTGCCTCAAGCATTAAGTTCTTTTTTAAACCAGATTACACACGTAAAGTAATAATTATAGCAATTCCTCCACAGGTCGCCAAACAACGTTTTTAAAATCCTGCACTTTGTCGTCCTTGATAACTATGCCTTCGTCTTCGAGTAGTTCCTGCATAATAGTTGGCGTTGCAAAGAAGTTTTTGCCCGTCAAAACCCCGCTGGCGTTTACCACCCGGTGAGCCGGAACGTCGGCACGGCTGTGGCAGGCGTTCATAGCCCATCCCACCAATCTCGCTCCGCCTTTGCTACCCAGATATTCCGCAATCAAACCATAGGCTGAAACCCGCCCCTTGGGAATGAGTTTTACTACGTCGTAAATATCTTCGAATTTGTTTTCTGACATGGGTTTGAATTTTTATCAAGCACTCGTTTGTAAATATTTTGTTCTAGCTAGTCGTAAAACCCATCTCGTCTGCCGACTACGTCAGGCACCCACCCTGCCCAGGCGGGGATTTACTCAATCGACAATTACATAAACTAAAACTGTAAAAGTAATTAATAACAATTGAGTCTCTCCCTCAAAAAATCTGGTCAAAAGATTCTCCGTTGAATTTGTAAACGCCGCCGTTTGCCATGGCGAAGAGTAAGTTGTTATTTTTATCTTCGTAAATATCCCAAATCATTTGACCTTTTAGGTCTTCGTCAACCGTAAAATTAACTAAAGATTTTCCGTTGTATTTCCACGCTCCGGTGTCACGGTCGCCAAACCAAATGTCCCCGTTTTCAGTCTCTGTTATCACAAATATGTGGTTGAGCGTCCCTGAGGGTGATTTTTTGGTATTCCCTACTATATTATCGTCGTAAACGTTGAGTTTTTTTGAAAATTTTATGATTCCGTCGCTTTCGTTTAGTAGGACGCCAATTCCATTATTCCCAATCCATAAGCGTCCTTTAGAATCTTCCAAAACGCTTCTTACGTGAAGAAATTCTCCCTCTTTGGAGTAACCCAATGATTTGTTATCAATTTTTGTGAAGCTCTTTCCGTCGTAACCCGTAACTGATGAGTACGAGGCAATCCAGATATTATCTTCTTTTCCAATTGAGATATCGGTTGCTTCGAGGTTAGCGGGAGTTTCGCCGTAGGTTAGATTTGGGAAATTGAGGTACTCAACCTGCTTATTATCTACTTTGACGGCGTTTGCGTTTCTACCCGCACCAAACCAAAGAGCGATAGAAGAAAGCGTCTAGTTATTATTTGTAGAGAATTCGAGATTACCTGTTAACTTCTCTTTTCGATAGTTCGTGATTTTCTTACCATCAAAACTACACACGCCTTCACTTGTTCTGAACCAGATAGTTCCGTGTTTATCTTCCTGAATTGTCCGCACCTGATTGCTACTCAAACCGTCATTTGTGGTAAAGTAGGTGAATGACTTTCCGTCGTAAGAATAAACTCCTTCTTTATGGCTTCCGAACCAATATCGCCCTTTGCTATCCTGAAATATGCTGCGAGTACCGGTAGTATATTTAAGCGTATCGTGGACCTCATCAAGTAATATTTCGGTTTCAGGAGTGCCAACTTCATCTGAAGTGTCAAACTCTGACTCCCCAATAATAGTTTTCTCGCTTTGGGTGCACGAGAAGCTTAATCCAATTAAAATTAAAAGGTAGAGCATTACGAATTGATTTTTCATTTTAAATTTCACTGTTTTCTCTCGAATTATCTAAAGTAATGACTGCTTTCACGATACGCTCTTTAATGTAAAGACTTTATTTCAAAATAGGTTGGTTTTTTTGTTAAGGTGAAATGAATGCTCAGTTCAGAAGGTAACTGTAGTGCGATACAGCAAAATGTATTATGTCTTTGATTTTTAAAAATAAATCTCGGAATATGAATATCTGTTCGTAATAAATACAAAAAAGACTTTTTTTGTGAGTGAATTTTGAATATTTGTCCGTAATTTTTATTCTGTTTTAGAATGTATTTTTAATTAAACTTTAGTACTATCTTATTTTCAACTTTTATCTATTTGTCATGAAAAAACAACTACTCACTTATCTTCTCATGCTTTGCACGTGCGGTTTCGCGTACGCTCAGAGTGTAAGCGGAAAGGTAACAGACGAACAAAATACACCGCTTCCGGGTGTGAACGTAACCATTAAAGGCACTTCAACCGGAACCATTACTTCTGCTGCCGGAACTTACACTATTTCCGCAAAAAAAGGCGATATGTTGGAGTTCTCGTTCATCGGAATGCAGCCCCGCACCGTATCGGTTGGGAATGCTACCACATTAGACGTAACGCTTATTGACGATGCACTTAACCTGAACGAAGTGGTAGTAACTGCTCTCGGTATCAAACGGGAAAAACGCTCGTTGGGTTATGCTACGCAGGAGTTAGACTCCAAGCAAATTCTGGACGTACCGCGTAATAATATTGTAACGGCGTTACAAGGGAAAGTAGCCGGAGCTCAGATTTCGAGTCAGGGTGGTGCTCCGGGACAAGGTGCCCGTATCATTATTCGTGGAATCAATTCATTGAGTCCGGGAGCGAATAACGAGCCACTTTTTGTGGTAGATGGTGTTCCTATCAGTAACGATAGTTTTACCGCAGGTGGTGGTAGTGGACGCGGAGCAACCAACCGTGCAGCTGACATTAACCTTGACGACGTTGAAAGCGTAAACGTACTAAAAGGTGGTGCCGCAACAGCTCTTTACGGAGTGCGTGCTGCAAACGGAGCTATCATTGTTACTACCAAGAAAGGAAAGAACGGTAAAACTGTATTCAACTTTACTTCTACTTACGGAATTGACGAAGTAAACAAAACCCCGAACGTACAGCGGATTTATACACAAGGCTACGCTGGTGTTTACGATAAAAATAGTTTCTGGCCTACGTGGGGACCAACCGTTGAGGAAGCCCGTCGGTTAGACCCCGGTCATCCCGCAGAGTTATTTGATAATTTCGAGCAGGCGTATCAAACGGGTTCTCAAAACAATATTCACTTTGACGCGTCGGGTGGAAATGAAAAGACAAGTTTTTATAGCTCCGTTTCGCGGTTTGGACAGGAGGGTGTTGTTCCCTTTACAGATTTTGAAAGAATCTCCGCTAAGTTGAACGGAACAATCAGCCTTTCGGATAAATTTTCAATTATTGGTTCGGCAAATTTCATTAACTCCGGCGGAGCAAGGGTAGACGCCAGTTCGTTCAATACCCGTTTGGTTTATTGGGCACCGCAAAAAGACGTTTCGGATTTTGAATATACTGAAGGGCCACTTGCCGGAACAATGAAGCCTTACCGTCCTGAAATATCAACGGGTAATAACCCGGTTTGGGGTAACAAGACTAATACGTTCGTTGACGATGTCAACCGCCTGATTGGTAACATTGGTTTCAATTATCAGCCGTTAGAAGGTTTGAATGTTTCGTATCGCTTCGGAATGGATAGATTCACTGACAGTCGCAGAGCGAGTGCTCCGGGACCAAGTGGTATTGAAAACGAAGCTGTTTACGAAGATAACGGATTGGGTTTTATCGAAGAAACCCGTATCACAAGCCGCGATATGACTTCAAACCTTGTGGTGTCTTACGAGAAAGAAATCAACAACGATTTTGATTTGACATTACGTACCGGACTTGACATTTTTGAACGATCGTACGACCGCGTGTCTACTCGTGGGGCAGAATTTGAGGTGTTTGACTTCATCCACCTCAGCAATGCGGCAATTATCACCACATCGCAGTTGATTAGCAAAAATAGGTTAGTCGGGCTTTACGGTGAAGTAGGTTTATCTTACCGTGACCTGCTTTTCTTATCGGTGACAAACCGTAATGACTGGTCATCTACATTGCCAAAAGACAATAACTCATTTAGTTATCCGTCGGTTAACTTAGGTTTTGTATTCACCGACCTTATTGATACACGTCCTTCTTGGTTAGATTATGGTAAATTCCGTGCCTCGTTTGCCCAAATTGGTAAAGATGCTATTGGTCCTTACCTGACTTCTGATGTTTACCGTGCTACTGCCTCCGGCTTCCCGATTGGTGACGTAACAGGCTGGACCCGCCCGGGTAACAAAGCGGATTTGAATTTATTGAATGAAACTACCGACGCAATAGAATTTGGTCTTGAATTTAAGTTGCTGAAAAACAGAATTAGTATTGACGCGGCCTGGTATCAGAACAATTCACGGAATCAAATCCTCGGCGTGCCAATTTCTGCGGCCTCGGGTTATAATTCGTTTACCACAAATGCGGGTGAAATTCAGAACTCGGGTATCGAGTTATTGGTGAATGCTACCGCTGTTGAAACTCCGAATTTTAACTGGAACATTACGGCGAACTTCTCAAATAACCGCAATAAAGTGGTAAGTATCAAAGAAGGTATTGAGAGTATATTCTTAGGAAGCGATTTCGGTTACGCCGGAAGTTCGGCGAGTCAGGTATTGTACACAGGTTACGCCTACGGAAATATCTTAGGTACGAGCTACCAGCGTTATTATGAAAACCCAGCTGATGAAGACCCGCTAATTCTTGACGATAGCCGTCCGATTGTGATTGGGGAAAATGGTTTTCCGGTGCGTAATACAAGCCAGAAGATTCTTGGAAATTCCATTCCGAAATATATGTTGAACATCGGAAATCAGTTTACGTACAAAAATATTTCGCTTGGGTTTAACTTTGATTTCCGTCAGGGTTTCCAGAAATTCAATTCACTGGATAATTTCCACGCCGCTTTTGGTATTGCAGATTATACTGAGAACCGTGACCAAACGATTGTTTTTGAAGGCGTTACCGCCGACGGACAACCAAATACCAAAGAGGTATTTTTAGGTCAGGGAACGGGTCCTGACGGCGTAAATTACGGAGCCGGATTTTACCGAAACGTATATCGTGGAGTTA
The DNA here is from genome assembly GCA_047630355.1 of Spirosomataceae bacterium. Lineage (GTDB taxonomy): Bacteria > Bacteroidota > Bacteroidia > Cytophagales > Spirosomataceae > JANQUM01. The sequence goes on from JBLHXN010000005.1 coordinate 23,856, forward strand.
CCGAAAATTTCGTGGAGGATGCCTCGTGGGTTCGTTTACAAAACCTGAACCTGACGTATAACCTTCCGGCAGGTATTCTGTCAAGAGTTGCCTTAAACCGTGCCAGCATTTCATTTACCGGAACAAACCTGTGGTTATCAACTCCGTACAGCGGTTTTGACCCTGAAGTGTCCGTAAACACTGGAAACGCCGACGGTTTTGCCGGACGTGGTGCTTATCCTGGTTTACGTTCGTACGCCGCAACTTTACGTTTAACTTTCTAAAAACTGACTACCAATGAAATTAACAAAATACATATTTATACTCGCAGCGGGCTTATTCTTGAGCAGTTGCGAAGACTATCTCGACATAAACGATAACCCTAACGGAGCCACAACGCCGCCGCTGAGAGGTTTACTCGCAAACGTAACGTACAATACTGCCGACAACGTCTATGAGCTGGGTAGTACGGTATCTTTTTACACGCAGTACCTTGCGTCACCAAATCAGGCAAGCCCGATTGATGTGTATGACCGTATCAGTACCAGTGGTACGTGGGGTAGTATTTACGGGGTAATGGGCGATATCTACGACATGGAAAAATTCGCCACCGAAAATAATTCGTATCACTACATAGGTGTAGCGAAAGTATTGATGGCGATTAACCTCGGAATGATTGCTGATTCTTACGGTGATGCTCCTTACAGCGAAGCGTTAGACTTTCAAACGATTGTACCTGCGTACGATAATCAGGAGCAATTATACGGAGTTATCCAAACTTTATTGGATGAAGGAATTGCGAACTTAAACCGTACTAATGAAGGCGAGGCATTGCCAACTTCTAACGATTTCATTCACAACGGAAACGTAAGTAGTTGGATAAAAACGGCTTATACAATTAAAGCACGTTATCTCAACCACTTATCAGAAACGAGCGGTTACGATGCAAACGCCGTACTTGCCGCCGTAAGTCAGGCGTATACGTCAAACGATGACGATGCTGAAGTAACTCAGTTTCAGAACCGTAACCCGTGGGCACAAGTAGCCGTAAACAACGATAATTTGGTATTGGGTGGGTGGCTTTCACAGCAAGTCATTGATGCCATGAACGGGACAACCTTTGGGGTGTTTGATCCGCGTTTACCTAAGATTACGAGTCCTTTACCGAACGGTGATTTCATTGGAACGGAGAACGGTGTTGGACGTACCGGAGACGGTGCCGGAGAGCAACGTATTGTTTATCTCACTACGGATGGTTTTTATTCGTCCACTAGTTCGCCGTTGATTATTGCGTCTTACAGCGAGTTGAAATTCATTGAAGCCGAAGCCGCTTTCCGTGCCGGAGACCGTGCCCGTGCGTACGCCGCTTACATTGAAGGGATTGCCTCAAATCATATTAAGCTGGGCGTAAGCGATGAGGACATTGCTACGTTTGCGGGAAATGAAGCCATTTCAGTAGGGGCAGCGAACTTGACCTTGCAGAATATCTTCGATCAAAAGTACATCACAACTTTCCTGCATCCGGAAGCGTGGGTAGATGCCCGCCGTTTTGATTATCAGTACACAGATTTTACCGTGCCAGAAAACGATTTATTGAACGGTCAGTTTATTCGTCGCTTGGATTATCCTGATACGGAATATCAGCGTAACGGTGGTAATGTGCCCGTGGTAGAACTATTGACTCGATTATTCTGGGATCAATAATATCACTATAGTTTAGTTGTAAAATTCCAAAGCCCGAACGTCTGATAGATGTTCGGGCTTTGTTTTCTTTAATAGTTCTGAAATTTTTATCAGGACAATGTTTTATTTAGCGTGGAGTACGTAAACGGTCAAGAGCCATCGGCTCGAACATGTTGTAACGTTGGATTTCAATCCATCGTCAAGAACGAGTAGTCAGACCCAAAATTTACCGAGTTTACGGCTTTCCTCCCATAATTACCCAACAACAGAACTGTGGCAATACCACCTTTCAACTGCGTGATTTGGTGAAAAGTGAATTTATCCTTTGCAGGATTGAATATTGTGTTACTTCCCCGCTTTCAACCCTCGCTCCTCCACTTCTTTCTCCAACTCAGCAAACCATTCTTCACCGAAGGCACGAATGAGCGGTTCTTTCAGGAATTTATAAACCGGAACGCCGAGTTTATCGCCGAGGGTGCAGGCGGCACTGCAAATATCCCAACGGTCGTAGTTGAGGGCGTGGTAATTACCATACTTCGTGATACGGATGGGGTAAAGGTGGCATGAAATCGGTTTTTTGAAATCCGTTTTACCGTCTATATTGGCTTGTTCGATGCCACATTTGAGCATACCTTTTTCGTCGTAAACGGCGTAGGCACACTCCTTGTTGTCAATCGTAGTAGTCGAGTAATCGCCTTCAAAGTCTTTGACGTATTTTCCCTGTGCTTCAATGGCTTTAATACCTTCGGCAGAGAGGTAGGGTTTCACGTCCTCGTAAATATCTTCCAAAATGGCAAGTTCTACGTCTTCGAGCGGAGCACCGAGGTCGCCTTCCACGCAGCAAGCACCTTTACATTTACCTAAATCGCAGACGAAAAAGTTTTCGGCGATGTCATCACTGATGACTGTATCTTCAATTAATATCATGCCGTAAAGGTAATCAAAAACGATTAAAGAGCTTACAACAAAAGCGGTCGGATAATTGTATCCGACCGCTTTGTAAATTGTCTAACCTTGTTTATTTGAAATTACTTTTTTATCAATAATCGTTGCCCGATGCTGATGGTATTATCAGATAGGTTATTCCACGCCCGTAATTGATCTACCGAAACCTTGTTGTCTACCGAAATGCGGTAGAGGGTTTCGCCCGCGGCTACAGTATGATAATACGATGACGCCGAAGACGAACTGCTTGGTTGACTGTAAGAACGTGAACTGGCACTACTGCTACCGCCAACTTTCAGGCGTTGCCCTACGCTGATGGTATTGTCAGACATACCATTTAATGAACGAATCTGATCTACTGTAATTCCGTAATTTTTGGAAATTCGGTACAATGTTTCACCCGCCGAAACCATATGGTATTCTGCTGAGCTTGTTGTAACGGGCGTAGTGTAAGTATCGCTGTCACTGTCTGTATTGTAAGTAGTTGTTCTGCTGGGAGCGGGTGTCGGAGTGGTCGAAGTTGCCGCTGAACTGTTAATAATGAGGCGTTGATTAAACTGCAAATCCGCCGAAGCATTTAGGTTATTCCACTTGCGTAAATCATCTACCGATACACTGTATTTACGAGAAATACTGTACAATGTTTCGCCGCGTTGCACAAAGTGCGACCGTGCCGAAGAACTTCCGGTAGTTGACGTCCGGTTTGTGGTATTGTACGAAGGAGTTTTCTTTTCTTCCTCAAACAACTTGTTTAACTGTTCGTCGCTTTCACTGATGACGATGTCGTCGTCCGTATTTTGTTTACGGTCAATGATTGATCTTCCACTACCTGCGGGATTGTCTTTCGGCTTCCGTTCGATGCCCGAACTTGTGGCAATATCCTTTTTGCGGGGTAAGGGAGTGGTATCTTTTGATTGTGCTTCCTCGATTATTTCAATCGGTTGACTTTTTGGACGTTTCTTTTGTAACCAAACTATCCGACCTGCTTGCAACCGTTGCACGTTTTTTAATCGGTTAAACTTCAGCACGTTTCTCATCCGGATGCCGTACATGTGAGCAATGTCCCACATGGTTTCGCCTTCGGCAACGGTGTGATAAGGCACTTTTCCTTTGCGGGCTTTTGATCGCATATAATACACTTTACCCGTTTCTATTTCGTCGTGTTCGGTCAGGTCGTTGTATTTCATGAACTTGTAAACGCCCAATTTCCCTTTAGCGGCCAATTGCGGAATTTCATCACCCGGCTGGGCTAAAACTCCTTTACGACCATTAATTTGGTAAATAATTGGCTCAGTTGCGGGAGCATCTTGCGGCGTAAGGCGTTCCAGTTGTGGAAAACCAACATCCAGTTTCGCAATATCCTGACGGTTGTTAATTTGTCTTTCCAACTTATCAGCCTGATTGGTATTTACCGGAATCAGCACATTGTAGTTCCTGTCATTCGGGATGCGATTGGCGTACAGCCAGGCATTGTATTTTTGTAAATCGTTGGGGTCAATTACGAGTGTTTTTGCAATATCGCTTAACGATTGCTGCTGCGTTGGGTAAACCACAAAACGGTAATCTGAATCACTCAAACGGTTAATACGATGTTCAAAAGCGATTCTGTGAGCCAATGCTTTCACCAAGTACGGATGCGTATCGCCGTCAAAGGTAACTTCACGGGCGTAAGACCAATTTGTGGGTAATTGACCGCTAACACCACCCGTTCCGAGGTTGTAGGTAAGCATCGCGGATACCCAGTTGTTTACTACTACGTTATTCCGTTTTAAATAAGTTGCCGCCGCTCGGGTTGACTGGAAAATATCTTTTCGTTCGTCAATGGTTCTATCAATCCGCAGTCCCATTTCGAGAGCAGTGGGTTGTTTGAATTGCCAGAATCCAACCGCATTTGAGGTAGAAACGGCGTTTGGTTCAAGCGAGCTTTCAAGTACGGCGATGTATTTGAAATCATCCGGCACGCCCACTTCTTCCAGAATATCTTCGATAATTGGGAAATACCACTGCATTTTCTCCATTTTACGATTCAGGAATTCGCCTTCGGGCGTAAGTAACGCTTTGATTTGAGCATTCACAATTTGTTGTGCCCGTGGGGTAAGTTTGACTGTTACATCCGCGAATTCAACCCGCCGTGGAGCCTGCGGAATGCTGATGTCCTGAGAAGTGGCCATGGTGGTTCCTCCCAGACCAAACGTTAGAAGAAAAGCAATTATAATTTTCATGAGTCAAGCAAGTTTACGAGCCAGCATTATGCCGTCTCTGATGGGTAATAAAATATTTTCTGTGCGGGGGTCTTGTTGTACGTAATCGTTAAAAGCCCGGATGGCCGCGGTTTTTTTGTCGCGGGCGGCTTCGTTTACGATTTTCCCGTCCCACAATACGTTGTCTATTAATATGTGACCGCCAATTCGGACTTTGTCAATTAGTAGGTCGTAGTACTTTTGGTAGTTTGTTTTATCAGCGTCAATGAATACTAAATCCACCACTTCGTTGATTGTCGGAATAATCTCAGCAGCATCTCCAATTCGGAAATCAATTTGGTTTTTCAACGGAGAATCTTTCAAATACTTTGAGGTAAAGCTTTCTATTTCTTCGTTAATGTCAATTGTAATTAATTTGCCGTCGGGAGTTAAACCTTCGGCGAGGCAAAGTGCCGAATATCCCGTAAAAGTGCCGATTTCGAGAATACAGCTTGGGTGAACCATGTGTGAAATCATGGATAAAAAACGACCCTGAAAATGTCCGGAAAGCATACGCGGTTGTAAAACCTGTGCGTGGGTATCACGATTTAATTGCCGCAGCAAGGGAGATTCCGTCGTAGTGTGTTGCTGGCAGTACGCCGCAATCTTTGGATCAACGATTTCCATGAATTATCTTTAAAGCACGTAACAACCGTTCATAGGTTGAGATTTGTTACACAAAATATGGAAATATGTTTTTTATATCCAAATTTTAATTAATTTTATATTTTCAGAAAGTATTGAAAATAAAGAGCTCCTTAATAAATGCAACAATTGGTGAACGCCGCAATCGATTTTGGAAATACGTACGCCAAACTTGGTTTTTTTACGGGAACGGAAATGACGGAGTTTTACCACGGGCTCCGCATTGAGAAAGTAAGAGTTTTATTGAATAAAAAAGCACCCACAAACCTGATTATTGCTTCCGTGACCAAAAGTCCGGCTGATTTAGAAAAGCTTTTTGTTAAATTTTCTAAAAAAATAATTCTTGGCTCGGGCACGCCTTTACCCATTAAAAACGACTACGCGACACCCGAAACGCTGGGCTACGATCGTTTGGCGGCGGCGGTGGGGGCGAACGTACGGTTTCCTGACCAACCGGTGCTTATCATTGATATGGGAACGGCGATAAAATATGACTTCATTACAGCCGGAGGGTTGTTTAAAGGTGGTATTATCTCACCGGGAATGAAAATGAGGTTTAAAGCTTTGCATACGTTTACCAAGAAACTTCCCTTGCTTGAACCTGACGGTATTCCGCTATTGGTGGGTGATAGTACGGCAAGTTGTATCCGCAGCGGAGTCATAAACGGAATCATTGCCGAGGTCAATGGGATTATAGAACGTTACAACCAATATCCTGATTTGCAGGTCGTTCTTTGTGGGGGCGATGCTCCTTTCTTTGAAAGTCAAATAAAATACCCGAAATTTGCGGCTTCCAATTTGGTTTTGGAGGGTCTGAACAGAATATTACTATACAATGTTGAATAAAATTTTCGGTCTGAGCGGCCTCTTTATATTACTTGTTTCTACGCAGGTCTTTTCTCAAGGTCAGGGAAACTCTCCTTACTCAGTTTTCGGGCTCGGTGAGCCGGCGAGTATGACAAACATTCCGCAGGATGCGATGGGTGGAACGGGGGTTTCGTTCGGAAACACCTTTTACGTTAATTTATTGAACCCCGCTCTTTTGGTGAAAAACCGATCGGTGGGTATATATAAGTACGTTGCCTTCAATGTAGGTTTGAAAGGTCGCTCCAGTACTATTTCAAACGCTACTAATACGCAGCAGGATTTGGGAATGAACCTGAACCACATCGCGATGGCATTTCCAATTACACCCAACTGGGCATCAGGCATTTCATTGCAGCCCGTAACTATTGTGGATCACGTAGCACTTCAGCAACGTGCCGTAACGGGAACCTTAAACGACGTAGTTACCTATAATCTGGAAAGCAACGGTGGATTAACCCGCATAGCGTGGACAAATTCATTTAAAATTGGAACGGGACTTTATTTGGGTTTGGAAACGTCGTATAATTTTGGAACAACGTTCCGGGATACAACATCGTCTTTGGGTTCTGGTGGTACTACTTTACTACGAAATACCGACCGGACTTCGTTAAAAGGTTATTCATTGAAAACCGGATTTGCGTACCAGAAAAAGATAAGTGACGACTGGCAAGTAAATATTGGTGGAACTTACGAGTTTAATTCAAAACTTAAAGGTGAAAAGCTCCGGACGTTCTCTACATTGGCTGATATTGGCAACGGTCCCGTATTGGTCCGGATACCGGATACGCTTTCTATTGGTAACGTAAATTCTACTTTACCCAGCAACTACCGAATCGGCGTAAGTTTTGAAAGTCCTTACAAATGGATTTTTGCGGCGGAATACGCCGGGCAGCAATGGTCAAATTTTCGTGGTACTAACGGGCGAGCAAGTTCAGCAATGCAGGATTCTCAGGAATTTAATACCGGAATCGAATTACTACCCAATAGTACTTCTACGAAATATTTCAATCAGGTATTTTATCGCGTTGGCTTTCGCACTGCACAAACTCCGTACGTTATTAATGGCATTCGGGTAAATGATAGAAGCGTTTCGCTTGGCTTATCGCTTCCTTTAGGTTTCCGTAATCCAAGTTACCTTGACACGAGCGTTTCATTTGGCCGTCGGGGTTCAATCGAAAATGGACTAATTGAAGAAAATTACATTAAGTTTGGCGTAAGTACTTCGCTGCTTAGTACCTGGTTTATTAAGCCAAGAATTGACTAATATTTTTCAGAAAAAAAGCAGGTTTCAAAATATGAAAAGTCCCGTTACGTAAATTGCGTAACGGGACTTTCGTCTTAGATCAATTCCGAGTCGTACCGATGGCACTTTTGTGACCAGATCATGCATTAATTCACGTAACTTCTGAAGTTTATCTGACCACAGAATAGCATAATGTTCTAAGTCTTCCAGTTTGATTAGCTCAGATTGGGTAATATGCTGATGAGCAATGCGGGCGGACTCAATCGGAATAATCTTATCGGCTTTTGAGTGCACAATTATTACTTCCTTCACGTGAGGAATTTTGTTGGCGTAGTGGGCCATGTTCATATCATCTATTTGAAAACAGGTGTCCGCTTCAAAGGTAGCCGCAACTTTATTAATGGTTCTGTTTGTCAGCCCCAGAAAGTCTTTCATTCCGTCGATTCGGTCTTTGAAGTTATGAGGAGTTGTAACCACAATCCACTGGTCAATAGGTGATTCAGGGACGTTACTTGCTGTCAAACTTGAAGAATTCTTAAAAGGTGTTGCTAAAAAAGGGTTCTTCTTCATATCTGCTCTTCGATACTTTTCGTGATGGCAGATTTCACATCGCCGGTGTGCTTTGTGGTCTTAGATTCTATGAGCATGATGTGGCATTCTTCCGTTGCCGAAACACGGTGGTTTACGCCTTTTTTTACCACGAGTAAATCTCCAGTGTTCATGATTTCGTTGGGTTCGTTTTCGATTTCCATCAACAACGAGCCGCGTACGATGTAGAATAATTCGTCTTCTTCGGCGTGATTGTGCCACGGAATGTCCTCGCCTTTTATCTTCGCAATTTTTACGTATTGGTCGTTTACTTCGCCAATTATTTTCGGGGAAAAGTATTCGGTTACTTGTTGGAGGGCTTGTGCTAAGTTCTTCATGCGGTGAATTTTTGGTAGTGTTAATAGAATGTATGATTGTAGTCTTTTCACTGCAAAGCCGCGAAGTAAATATTTACGTATTCTTTTCCCCAATGAAATTGCGTCAATTCTATTGGGGCTTCGTGCCTTTGCGGTTATCGATATTTGACCGGAATGTAATTCAGAGTGAGAAAGTTTTGTCCCATCATATCATTTTGAAAAACAGACCGAATTTAGTAATGAGCAAAATAAGTAAAAGAATTCAAGAATTGTAGCCGTTACTTTTGTTCACAATTTATTTCTCTAATTTCGGAAGTTAAAACTTAATAACCCTACTTTATGTCACCATTCCGATTTTGTAAAAACCTTTTGCTGTGTTCTTTAACAGCCGTAGTATTCTACGCTTGCCAACACAACCCGTACCGACAGACCAATAAAGCTTATAAAAAGCAAGCGAAGGCGTTCGGGAAGGTTATTTCACAGAAAGAATTACGTGATACGGCGAGTTATATAACACCCGTAAAGTGGGTGGGTACAACGAATTTCAATATGAGGAAACCTAACCTCGTGGTCATTCACCACACGGCACAAAATAGTTGCGACCAAACGTTGAAAACTTTCACAATGCCCCGCACAAGCGTTAGTGCTCATTACGTGATTTGCGAAGACGGAACGGTGCATCACATGCTCAACGATTACTTGCGGGCGTGGCACGGCGGAGTAGGGAAGTGGGGAAATATCACGGAGGTAAACTCCACCAGCATCGGAATTGAAATTGACAACGACGGCTTTGAGAAGTTCGCGGAAAAGCAAATGGTTTCGTTAGAGCTATTGCTCACGCAGCTCAAAAAAGCGTACAATATTCCACAGGCAAATTTTATTGGTCACGCTGATATTGCCCCAACCCGTAAGAATGATCCAAATGTAAATTTTGATTGGAGACGCATCGCCGATAAAGGCTTCGGGAATTGGTATGGCGATACCACAAATGTGCAAGTTCCTCCCGATTTTAAACCGCTTTTAGCACTAAAAATGATTGGCTATGACATCAGAGATTCTACCGCTACCCTTACAACTTTCAAACGTAAGTTTTTACAAAACGAAGATCGCAAACCCTTGACTAATAGTGATAAGAAAGTTCTTTATGCCGTTTGGATAGAAGCGATGAAGTGAGTGGTGGTTGAGTTTAAATTGCTTATTTGTGTAATTATAGGTTTTTATTTTGCGTATATTTAGGTACTTTTTTTATAATCAGGTATTTATTGGTGTAGATATAGATATTATTTATAGTAAATTTTGTGTAAAATAGTATTTGCAATAAAAAAATGGGAAATAATGTGACTTTTTAAGTTTTAAGTTATAATTATTCAACTTTATTAGAATAAAGTTTTGCAACATTTGATTAATGGTCTTACTTTTTGAAAAAATTTAATAACTAATTAATCTAAATGTCACATGAAAAAATCTTTTCTCGTTTTTTGGTTTAGCTGTTTCTGTGTAGCCAGCTACGCACAGTCTCGTGAGGTAAGCGGGGTAGTAAAAGACGCAGATAGCAATGTTGAATTGCCCGGTACGAGTATTTTACTCAAAGGGTCTACCTTAGGAACCACTACTAACACCGACGGTAGATTTTCCATTAACGTACCCTCTGCAGATGCCATTTTGGTAGTATCATTTATTGGAATGCAATCGCAGGAAGTACCTGTGGGGAACCAAAGCTCAATTACGGTACTGCTCCAAGGTGATACAGAACTCTTAATGGAAGTAGCGGTTACTGCGTTGGGTTTTGAGCAAGATAAAGATGTACAAGGAGCTACTTCGTCAAAAGTAGAAGGTGTAGCTTTGGTTCGTTCTGGTGAGACAGGCGTGATAAACGGGTTGGCAGGCAGAGCATCTGGTGTACAGATTTCACGTTCATCTGGCGATCCAGGGGCAGGATCTTACATTCAGATTCGTGGCCAAAGTACTATTACTGGAGATAATCAGCCTTTGGTTATCATCGACGGAATTCCGATGAGTAATAGCAGTATCGGCGAAACGGCAGGAGGCGTACGTCAACAATCTCGTCTTAATGATCTTAACCCGAATGATATCGCTAATGTACAAATACTTAAAGGTGCTGCCGCTGCTTCGCTGTGGGGGTCAAGGGCGGCAAATGGAGTTATGGTTATTACAACCAAAAAAGGCCGGAACAGTAATAAGCCTTCGATTTCGTTTAGCTCATCTGTTTCGTTTGATGAGGTGAACGTGCTTCATCCCTTGCAAACTGCGTTCGGTCAGGGTTCTAACGGTGTGTATAGTCCTACAACTTCAACCTCTTGGGGGGATAAAATTGCCAATAGGTCTGGCGGAGCAGACGTGTTTAACACAGCTGGGCAATACTGGGAGTCGGGAGACGGCACGCAGTACTATCCAATCCTCCAGAAGAATTCGCAAGAAATTTTTAATGACCAGCGAGTTGATCAAGTATTCAGAACTGGTTTCTTCGCAGATAATAATTTGAGCCTGAGTGGCGGAAGCGATGATGGTACATATTACCTGAGTATCGGAAACTTGAATCAAAAGGGCATTATTCGTGGTCAAAGTGATTACAGTCGAAGTACCTTTAGGCTAAACGCCGATCGAAAGTTTGGTAAGATGCTATCGGTTTCCACGAAAAGTTCATACATTAAATCCAGCTCGAATCGTATCCAAACCGGCTCTAACGTTAATGGCTTGTATTTGGGAATGTTACGTACCCCACCTGATTTTGACGACAGCGACTACAAAGGGTTTTATTACGCTTCCCCAAGTGCTGCCCCTATTCCACGGCAACGTTCGTACCGCCGCTACCTCGGAAACAACAACCCGATCTACAATTCTCCATTATGGACGATAAACGAATTGGAAAACCCGACTTTAGTTGATCGATTCATGACTGCTTCTGAGATTAATTTCAAACCCTTGCAATGGGTAGAAATTAAGGCACGTGGTGGAGTAGATTCGTACACTGATAAACGAGAAACGTATTTTCCGGTGGGATCCGCTGGAACTGCCTATAACGGAAGCTATGAAGAAGAAATAATTAAAGAAACTGAACTAAACTTTGATGTGATTGCCCGCGTGGTGAAAGATATTAGCCCTAATATTTCAGGAACTTATATTGTAGGGTGGAATATTAACAATCGTGACTACCTGAATTTGGGATATTCAATGTTAAACTTCCTTATTCCAAACGGCCCTAAAGATGCAAGTAATGCCACGGCAACTAACCGGACACCATTTGATACCGAACAGACAATCCGTACTACTCGTCTCTACGCAACAACTAATTTAGGTCTCTATAACCAAGTATATCTAAATGTAGGTATTGCGGGAGAGTCAGGTTCGCCCTTTGGGGAACAAACGGATAGAACATTTTATTATCCCTCGGCTGACGTTGCATGGCAGTTTTCTGAGTTAGGGGCACTTAAAAATCAAACGTTCCTAAGCTTTGGTAAATTACGGGGTGGTTATGGTATCGTTGGGGTGCAGCCACAGCCTTACCGTACATCTACTGACTTCGTTCCGGCATCATTCACCGGAGGTTGGGGAGGTACAGCAAGCGGCGTGGCTTACGGAAATGGTGCTTTCGTACAGTCATCACAGCAGGGAGATCCGTTGCTTAGACCGGAGCGTAAAACTGAATGGGAAATTGGTACAGATCTACGATTCCTATCCAATAGGCTTTCACTTAGTTACACATATTACCAAAATACTATCAGGGATCTTTTACTTGAAGTCGCCGCTTCTCCTTCGACGGGCTTTACGAGTCGTTATACCAACGCCGGAACGATGTCTAATAAAGGGTGGGAAGGCGATATAGCCGCTGATATCTACCAAAAAGGCTCGTTCAATGTTCAATTGGTCGGAAATATTAGCCGGAACATAAATCGGGTAGAAGATTTAGCCGGGACAGATCAAATTGTGTTGGGAGGCTTTAGTACTCTGACAAGTTCGGTCGCAAAAGTAGGTTATTCGCTCTCTTCACTTTATGGAGGTACTTACCTCAGAAACGAAGACGGCGGACTGGCTCTTAATAGTAACAACTTCCCGCAGTTAGCCCCTACGTACGATGTTATTGGTGATCCGAACCCAAGTTATCGAGCGGGTTTTGGCACAAATATTATGTACAAAAAATTCACCTTGAATGTATTATTTGAGACTTTTCAAGGATCTGAATTTGCTCCGAATACAAGAGCAGTATTGTATAACTTCGGAACCCACGCTGATGTTGGTAATGAAGTAACGGTACCTGCGGGTGGTTTGGTAAATTACCGAGGACAAACCATTGAGGGTGGTAGCGTTGTACGTGGAAATATCACAGATTTTGGCGGAGGTCCGGTATTGCTTGACCAGTCATGGTACACGACACTGGGGCAGGGATTCAGTGCCTTACAAGAGCAGTTCATTGTTGACGGTAGCTGGACTCGCCTTCGGGAGGCTACGCTTGCTTACAGTATGACGGATGGTTGGATTAAGGAAAAATTAAAACTGAATTCAGTCAACCTTTCAGTAACAGGTCGGAATCTATTCCTTTGGACAAAAGTCGTTGGGATTGATCCTGAAACCTCACTCAATGGATCGGGTAATGGACGCGGACAAGATTACTTTAATAATCCTGGTTCACAGTCAGTTATCTTTTCCGTCAGAATAAACTATTAATTTAACTTATTAAAGATATACGACAATGAGAAAAAGTATTTCAATTTTGGCTTTGGCCATTACACTTGTCTTTACAGGGTGTGAATCTATTGTAAGTGGTTTGAACGAAGACTTGAATAACCCAACAGATGCCCCCGCAGAACTTATGTTTACAGGTATTGAACTCGCCATGGCATCAGTTCATGAAGGATATAACTCGCTGTTATCCAGTGTGTTTTCTGGGCATTACGCTGGAAGAGACAGGCAGTGGGGCGATTTTCAGGTATATAACCTTGCCGGAGTATATTTTGACGGCATGTGGAGTAGTAGCTACTATGGTATTCACCGAAACGCCCGATTGATTTTAGAAAAAATTGAACCGCAAGGGGTACGGGTTTTGGCTGGTATGACTAAGGTTATTATGGCTCATAACTTAGGAACGATGACCGCTCTCTACGGCGATATTCCTTATACCGAAGCCTCGCAGTTAGAAACTTTCCCGAATGCGAAGTACGATTCTCAAGTGGCGGTGTATGCAGGCATGCAAACGCTTTTAGATGAAGCAATCGCTGATTTAGAATCGGGAGTAGGAATTCCGAGTGCGGGAACCGACATTCTGTTAGGTGGTGATCCCAAAAAATGGCTTGAAGTGGCATACACATTAAAAGCCCGCTTCTACACCGACACCAAAGAATACGCATTAGCTGCCACCGCGGCGGCCAAAGGTGTTAGTAGTCCTAACAATTCGATGTACTTTCCACACGGAACCACACAAGATCAAAACCAAAACTTTATCTACAGTTTCTTGGCGGTAAGCCGTATTGGTGATGTGGCAGCAGAGTCGTCAAGCGGTACACCTGCACAATTGCTTAAGATGATTGACCCAGAGCTATCAAGTACTTATCGTGGGAACGAAAAAACGGATGAAACAGCTCGGTTTAATTTTTATTATCTTCGCCAGGGCGTGAATGTCCCTAACCGAGTAGAACCTAATACTGTAAAACGTGCAACGCAAGTTGGTTTTATGAGTATCGATGCTGCGTTTCCCTTGGTTACTTTTCAGGAAAACAAACTCACGCAGGCAGAAACCGCTCTCCGTGTTGGAAACTTTGATGAAAGTCTGGTTTATTTGAATGAATACCGTGCGTATCTTAATAATGGTGGGTACTTGCATCCAGTTACGGCTGCCAACTTCTCGTATAAATATTTAGCGTACAATGCCGCTGATTTTGAAAATGGTGGCATGGAAAATGCTGACGGGATTTCTAAGGATGATGCTTTATTGCGTGAAATTTTGGAAGAACGATACGTTTCATTTTATTGCCAAACCGTTGGATGGAATGACGAACGCCGTAACCGTGGTTCGATGGCGGGTGTAAAGCTTACGCCAAACGCTGGTACGCAATTACCGTGGCGGTTCATCTATTCGCAAAATGAGATCAATGGAAACCCACTGGCTCCGAATCCCGTTCCTGGCGTTTTCACTATGATGCCTATTTACCAGTAAACACTAGTTACAAATCTATTATGAGATACCTCCCCCTTTTAATCTGTTCACTACTTCTTACGCTTCAGGCTACTGCTCAGTCGTTGATTTCGAGACAATTAGTTGTCAAGGAAGGTACAAATATGGCGACGGCATTATCTCCTGACGGGAAGCATATCGCCCTTGATTTACAAGGAACGATTTATCTAATTCCGGTAACTGGCGGTAAAGCACAACCTTTAACTGACGGTATGGGCGATGACCGCCAGCCGCATTGGACACCCGACGGCAAAAGAATAGTGTTTCAATCTTATAGAGGGGGAGCGTATCATATTTGGAGTGTGGGTATTGACGGTAAAGACCTGAAAAAACATACAACAGGGCCGTACGATCATAGAGAGCCGTTTGTCTCACCCGACGGCAAAAGTATTGTCTGTTCGTCTGACCGAAACGGAAACTATGACATCTGGAAATATTCAATTGGTAGCGGAGAAATGGTAGCCATTACAAGTGATGTTGATAACGACTATTGTCCGGCTTTTGCCTCTAACTCAAAAACGATCACTTTTGCTTCAACTCGATCTGAGGGGGCAGGGATTTATCTTGTATCAGAATCAGGAACAGAGAAATTGGTCGCAGCAACCGGAACTGGAGTCCCGAATGCACCATCGTGGAGCGAGAATGACGAATTTATAACCTATCAGGTAGTAGATGGCAGCACAACTTCTTTAATGAAAGTTCACGTAAATTCTGGCAAGATAGAAAGAATAAGCCAGCCTGACGACGACGTTTTTCCGTTTAGAAGCTCATGGATTTCGGCTGATGAAATGCTTTACAGCTCTGACGGGATCATCAAAAAAGTATCGTTTACTACCAAAGAGTTTTCTGAAATACCTTTTGAGGTAGAGCTCACGGTAAGTACACCAAAGTACGATCGAAAAACGTACGATTTTGACAGTGACGAGCGTAAACCCGTTAAAGGAATTCGCTGTCCGGTAGTATCGCCAGACGGAAAGCAAGTTGCTTTTGTAGCACTTGGAGATTTGTGGTTATTGACTATCGGCAATCCAACGCCCGTTAAGTTGACTAATGATCCATTTTATGAAACCGACCCCACTTGGTCTCCAGACGGGAAGAAGCTGCTGTTCTCCTGTGATAAAACCGGAAATATGGATTTATACACCCTCGAGCTGGTAAGCAAACGAATAGTACAACTTACGAATACCGAAGAAGATGAAATTCAGGGATCCTGGCTTGGTACGGGTACTAAGGTAGCTTTTCAAAAACAGGGTTTGCGTAATACATTGGGGAAAGGTACTATGCTGCAAATTCTTGATTTGACTACGGGTGAAACTAAACAAGTTTATAAACCATTATTCTTGCCGGGTCAACCAACTTGGTCTCCTAATGGAAAATACCTGATGATGTCGGCACTTGATGCCTACTCTTCTAAGTATCGGGAAGGGATTTCTAAATTTTTGACCATTAATACGGAAACAGGCGAATCGGTTTCAAATACGACACCCACACCGCATCAAACTTTGGCGATGCGGTATCGGAACGGGCCGATGTGGTCGCCAGATGGTACGAAACTCGTTTATGTCAAAGATGCCCTATTATGGGTGATTGACGTTGATGAGAACGGGCAATTTATCGGGCAACCACGGGCATTAACCAAGGAATTAGCCGAATCTCCGACTTGGACAGGCGACTCAAAATCCGTTGTTTATTTGGCGACAGATCACCTCCGTGTGGTAAACGTTGTGGATTCGTCAAAAAAAGACATTCCGCTCACATTAAGTTGGACTAATGCACCGTCAATTGAAAAGGTTGTGATTCACGCTGGAAGGCTATTTGACGGTATCACTAACAAAACAGATACTAACGTTGATATAGTTATAGAAGGCAATAGAATAAAGTCAATTACACCACATAAAAATACCTACTCCGCTGATTACAAAATCATAGACGCATCCGACTTAACCGTGATGCCTGGTCTATTTGATACGCATTCTCACTTAGATTCGCAATTTGGTGAAAAAACCGGGCGGATTTGGCTTGCTTACGGTATTACTGGTGTCAGAGAACCTGGTTCGGATCCTTACGATGCCGTTGAACAGCGGGAGGCGTGGCACAGTGGCAAACGTCCCGGCCCGTTTCATTTTCTCACCGGAGCCTTGACAGATGGCGGTAGGATTTACTACAATATGGCAACTTCCATATCGTCAATCGATCAATTGGATTTAGAACTCAATCGGGCAAAAGTTTTGGGGTATGACCTGATCAAAACGTACGTTCGACTACCAGATGAGTGGCAGAAGATTATCACCGAGTTTGCTCATAAAAATGGAATGGCGGTTTCATCTCACGAAATTTTTCCAGCAGCTCGTTACGGCGTAGATGCCGTAGAGCATGTAGGAGCTACCAGTAGAAGGGGGTACTCTCCTAAGCTAACATTGACCGGGAAAAGCTACGAAGACATGATTCAAATCGTCAGCCAATCTAAAATGACCATTACGCCAACTTTAGCACTTTTTGGTGGGTTTTGGACACTTATTGCTAAGGATACCTCCATTTTTGACACCCCACAGTTCAGAAACATTTATCCGGCCTATTACCGAGAACAATTAATTAAAACGGCCGATCAAATGCGTATAAGCCCACCCAGTAGATTTAACAATTACAAAAATATTCAAAATACGGTAAAGGAGCTTTCCTTGAATGGAGCTAACATTACCAGCGGGACTGATTCCCCGATTATGCCGTATGGCACGAGTTTACACGTGGAAATATGGAGCTATGTTGAGAGTGGGCTGACTCCGTTTGAAGCATTGCAAACCAGTACCATCAATGCCGCCAAATCGCTTAATGTTGCTAAGGATTTAGGTAGCATTGAAGTTGGAAAAATTGCTAATATTTCTATTGTCGAGGGAAATCCGCTTGACAATATTTACGATACTCAACGTGTTAAGTACGTATTAGTTAACGGGAATGTGTACAGCATCGAAGAACTAATGACCCCACCGGGCAAATAAATGATTTTTACTCAGGTAACTTATTCTGACTGTATCGTTTAGCTTAATTTCTTGAACCAAATTAATATTAAATAATTGACTCACAATGATTTAATATTAATTCTTAACCTGGTTTCAGTTATAGCCCAACCCATACCCAAACTTATACAATGGATTCGCGGAATCGTAGGGTACGTCTTCTAGTTGGTCTTCCACGGCTTTTACGGAGGAAGAAATTTCGATGGGAAATTTATCTGTCGGGTTGAACTTTCTGAAGATTAATTCCATCAGAATCTCGTCTTGATATTCAAAGTTGGCAATGAGTGCTGTACTAGCGGCATTGATTTCCGGCACAACGGGCAGGAAGTAGTCGGAATGGTGATTGTAGGTTTTGAATTCGTACGCATTAAAATCTGTGCTTTTTTGTCTTGGGGAAAACCCAGTCTTTCTTGTGGGCTAAGTAGCTAAGGTAATTCTCTCCCTTCGGGTGCGTAGGACCATGTTACAATTTTTTGAATGAAATATCTGCATCATCTAAGTTGTAATGCCTTATATTCATGCTAACTTTAAGTACCGTTTTTAGAATGGTTATTTTTATTTCTCCGGCACTTTTCGCTGCAATATTTTACTTCGTCCCAGTTTTTCTCCCACTTCTTTCGCCAAGCGAAAGGTTTTCCGCAGACAATACAGGATTTTTCGGGTAGGTATGGTTTTTTGTGCATTGTGAACAGTTAGCGATAACCAATTAACAATTATCATTACAAAAGGTTGTAAAAAAAAACAGGATTTATCAATCTAATGATGCACTAATTTAGGAACGGAGAGCCAGGTCTGCGTTGAACGTAAATCTGAAACTTTGAACTTTAAACTATACAGATTTGAATACACGAAAAATATACAAGAAACTCGACGATGAAGCCCGTAACCGCATCGTAGAAATGGCTTGGGAAGACCGAACGCCATTTGATGCCATTACGGATCAATTTGGATTAAAAGAACAAGAAGTTATTGAAGTTATGCGGCGAGAAATGAAACCTTCGTCTTTCCGAATGTGGCGGGAACGTGTGCAAGGAAGAGCAACTAAGCACCGCAATACTTCAGAAGTGGATGACGGGCGGCATAAATGTTCTCGTCAACGAGCAATATCTCACAACAAGGTTTCTAAGCGGTAAGATTATCTATTGTTTAAATGTATATGCGTTATTTTAACGCAGCAAAAGATACAAAGATTACGCTAAATATGTAACTTTGTGCCATAGATAATTTTGCACTTTAACAAATAGCTGAAATAATGTCTAAATTAAAACTTGACAGGATTGATCATAATATTCTGGAAATTTTACAGAGCCGTGGAAAAATAACCAACGCTCAGTTGTCAAAAGAAGTAGGTCTTTCACCTGCCCCGACACTCGAACGAGTAAAAAAGTTAGAGACCTCCGGAATTATTGAGAGTTACCACGCTCAGCTCAACCGCCGCAAGATTGGTTTGGGAGTTATGACGTTTGTTCAGGTTACACTTTCGGGTCACCGTAAAGCAATAACTGATCAGTTTATTGATACCGTAAACTCCGTCCCGGAAATAGTAGAATGCCACCACGTCACTGGTTCGTGTGACTTTTTGCTGAAAGTTATTGCTGAAGATATGGATGCTTACCAGCGTCTGATTACTGACACGGTTAACGAAATTGAAGTAGTAGCAAGCACGCAGACAATGGTGATTTTGTCCACGATAAAGAATAGCAAGGTACTTCCCGTACCTTGATGTTTTTCGTTAAAAGGCTACCTGTTTTTTTTAGCTTTCTTTTTGGCTTCTCGGTACAACCCTAAAGCTTCTTCACGGATAGAGGATTTCCTTTCAGCGTTTTTGTAAACGGTTCTGAAATGCTTTTGTGCGTCTTTATAATTGCCTTCAATCATGGCAAATCTTCCTAATTCACGGTGAGCTCCCAAAAAGTACCCCGAATCTTCGGAATCGTTGTTCAGGGCATACCCAATTGTTAGCGTATAATACTTCTTCGCTTCTTCGATATTTCGGTAATAATGCTGGTTGGCGTAGCCTAAAATGTACGCTCCGTAACGACCATCGTTATCACCATAACCGTAATTTCCGGCATCAATCCGATCCAATAATTCTTTTGCGTACGTAGCGGCATCACCTATCCGACCTACTGAAAAAGCATTGCGGGCGGCGTAGCGGTGGAAATAAGAATTACGGGGATAAATTGCGTGCATCATCTGAGCCATTTGAAGCCCCTTTTTGGGTTGCTTTTCCATGGCGTAAATTTGAACTAAAAAGTACCGGGCCTCCATTCGGGTGTAAAATGCATTCAACGAAACGTTTTCTAATTGCTTGACACCAAGTGATTTGTTCCCTTTTCGGAAGAAAGTTAAAAGTGGTTTTAGTGAAGGATAATTTTCTGGAATCCAGCGGGAGTAATAATTATAAAGCCCGTCTCCAAACATGAGTTCAGGGTTTATGTCGCCGTCGCCTCGGCTTCGTTCTAAATACTTGAGTGCCTGTTTGCCTGCCCACGCAGACTTTACCCAACTTTGTCTTTCGGAGTACAAACGTCCTTTGAAAGCGTAAGCGGCAGCTAAGAAGAAAGCGGCTTCTTTTTCCATGGTTTCGTACTTGAGCATATTTTCGGCTTTATCAATTGCCATATCCATGCTCTGCTGACATTTATCGTCGTAAATCTCGACTTTGGTATCTGGCACAATTTTCCACCAGGTATTTAATCCTACTAAAAAATAACCAATTGGGTGATCAGGGTATTTAACAGTCAACCACTTGAAACCCCGTTCGGCTTCAAAAAAATTGTAGTTATACATATCATTGATAGCGTCGGTGGTCTTGATTTGAATATCTCGGTTGGTCAAGAGCATTTCTTTTGGCGGAGTGGCTTTGTCACCCGAGAACCAATCAAACAGTTGAGCATCCGCCGAAACGGCATTGACGACTATTAGTAAAATAAAAAAAGCAAATCGGTTTAAATTCATTGAGAAACTGGCATTAGTACTTAGTTTTGTAGGCAACCGCCCGAAAATACTTACTTATAAAACGAATTATTTTAAAAAACGTCTCAGCAAAGTCCTTATTATTTTTCACGATAAATTAGTTATGCATAAAGTAAAAGATAAGTACTTCAAAACGTTGATTCCGTCGCAGGATATACAAGCGAGGGTTGTTGAAATAGCTAACTTGCTAAATGCAGATTACGCAGATAAAAATCCGCTTCTGATTGGTGTTCTAAATGGCTCGTTCATTTTCCTAAGCGACTTATTCAAGTGCATAAACATTGACTGCGAGGTGACATTTATGCGGGTATCGTCTTACGAAAACCTTCGTTCTACGGGAAAAGTGACGCAAATAATCGGCCTGAAAGAAGACATAGCTGACCGCCACGTACTAATCGTGGAAGATATTGTGGACACTGGTCAGACGTTAGTCAATGTAAAAGAGCAGTTAGTTAAAATGAAACCTGCTTCCCTGAAGGTCGTAACATTACTCAATAAACCCGACGCGATGCTGAAACCACTTCCGTTAGATTATGTTGGGTTCAAGATTGAAAACAACTTTGTGATTGGTTACGGACTTGATTACGACGGGCATGGCAGGAATCTAACCGATATTTGCGTTTTATCGGAGTAATTTCACAAACGAATATACATAAAAAAGCGGCTATCTGATTTTTCAGATAGCCGCTTTTTTGTGAGGTTCTTGCTTACAGTTGTGGAAGCAAAACTCTATCAATTACGTGAACTACACCATTTGTGGCTAAGATATTTACCGCTGTGATGTTAGAAGGCTCACTGCTGATACCATCTACTTTCGCTCCATTACTCAAGTCAAATGTAATTGTTTCACTGTTTGCAGTAGCTACGGCTCCACTTACGTTTGGTAAGTCTGTTGAGAATACACGACCGGGTACTACGTGATATAACAAAACACTTGTTAACAATGCTTTACTCTCAGGTAGTAATAGAGTAGCCTTCGGAATTGCTTTGTACAATTCAGTAAAGGCGGCGTTTGTCGGGGCAAAAACAGTAAGCCCGTTTGCCGAAGCATTAGTCAACGCAGCGGCAACACCTGCATCAGCAGCTAAAACTAACTCAACTAATTCTGAAAAGGCAGGATTCCCAATGGCAATTTCTACTAAAGACTGCGAAGGGGGCACAATTACGTTATCAATTACGTGAATCACTCCGTTTGAAGCGTCAACGTCTGTTGCAATAACCTTTATGTTTCCGTTAATGAAAACTCCATTACTATTTACAGATAAATAAATGTCGTTATCGGCGTTTACGGTTGAAACCGCTCCACTTGTTACGGACGCAGCTCTTACTTCTCCGCTCAATACGTGCGAGGTTAAAATGGGAGTTAGTGCTGCTGCATCTAAACCATCTAACGATGTAATACCTGCTTTTGTGAAAGCATCGTTGTTAGGAGCAAATACAGTAAAAGGACCGTCGCCTTGTAGCGTAGTTACTAAATCAGCTTTAGTTAAAGCGGCTACTAATGTAGAAAATTGTGTGTCTCCACCGGCGATGGCAGTAATATCTGTTGCTGGTGGTTCTATTGCCACCGGCATATCGTCATCTTCACACGAGGTGAATATGAAAATACTCACAAATAACATCGAAAATAACGATAAGGCGGGTTTGAATCTAAATAGGTCTTTCATGAGAATATTTTAATTATATGTTGTTACGTATAATATCCCCAACTGTGCCTTTCCACTTTATGTTTTTTATTTGTACACATAATACTATTGAAAATAACAATGTTTAGATTTCGAACAATATAGTTAAACAAGAAAAATTTAACTATTTCATTATCAGCTAATTACGCTTTAGATAAATAGTAGAATTAGGGTGAGTACTATTCCGCCGAAGGTAAAATACAGCCCTTTTCTTAATATTTTTGAGCCGGGCAGGAACATCCAAAACGACGAAATTACGAAGAACAATAATGAAAACCCGAAGAAGATATTCAGCCAATAAAGCGGGTCATTCGTCGTAGCTTTATGTAGATGAGTCATTTTGTTTAGAACCATCGGTAGCTCTTTTTTCGTGTAAGTTGCTAATCCGGTTACGTTGTTATATTCACCATTTTGAAAGCGTAGAATGGTTCCTTCTGTAGTAGGAGCAAGGTCTTTCATTCCTAAGGCTTCTCCGAGGTTATCGGCAGAAATGCTCTTCTCTAACCGTTTTTCGTACTTAACCTCCTGTTTCAGGAAATCAGTTTTACGAAAAATTAAAACTACGCCGCTAATAGAGTAAACAGCCATTATTCCAGCCAAAAAAAAGCCTAAGTAACGGTGCAAAATTCGCATGGTTTGAGAATTTTTCTTCTTCATCTTATTTATTCTAATTCTAAATAGTGAAAAGTGGAACAAAAATAGTGTAGCCGTTGCTGACTACACTACATATTTATTAAAATTTTTAAAGCTTACGTTTAATTTCACGGGTTTCAAATACTTCTACAATATCACCAATTTCGATGTTATTAAAGTTCTTGATACTCAGACCGCATTCGTAACCGGATTTTACCTCAGAAGCGTTGTCTTTAAATCGTTTCAGTTCAGAGATTTCTCCTTCGTGATTCACAATTCCGTCTCGGATAATTCGGATTTTGCTGCTACGTTTGATGTAACCATCAAGCACATAACACCCCGCAATTGTACCGATACGACTGATCTTGAATACTTCACGTACTTCAACATTACCCACGATAACTTCTTCCTCTTTCGGAGCAAGCATACCTTCAAGTGCATCTTTCAGCTCATTGATGGCATCGTAGATGATTGAGTACAAGCGGATTTCAATTTCTTCGTTCTCTGCAAGTTTACGAGCATTCAACGATGGACGAACCTGGAATCCAATCACGATGGCGTCTGCAGCGGATGCCAACAACACGTCTGATTCGGAAATCGGACCAACGCCTTTGTGAATAATCCGTACCTGAATTTCGTCTGTCGAGAGCTTCAGTAATGAATCTGATAGTGCCTCTACCGAACCGTCTACGTCACCTTTTACAATAACATTAAGCTCCTGGAATGAACCGATCGCCTTCCGACGTCCAATCTCATCAAGTGTAATGTGTTTCTTGGCTCTGATACTTTGTTCACGAATTATCTGCTCACGTTTATTGGCAATCTCACGGGCTTCCCGTTCGCTTGGCATAACATTGAAGCGATCTCCGGCTTGCGGTGCTCCTGGTAAACCGAGTATTTGAACCGGAGTTGCAGGACCTGCTTCTTCAATCCGATTACCAAGATCGTCAATCATCGCCCGAACTTTACCGTAGTATTGTCCGGCAAGAATTACGTCCCCAACTTTTAAGGTTCCGCTCTGTACCAACACGTCTGAAACGTATCCACGGCCCTTGTCAAGAGATGCTTCTACTACCGTTCCGTCGGCGGTACGGTTAGGGTTAGCTTTCAGCTCAAGTACTTCTGCTTCGAGAATAATTTTATCAAGAAGGTCGTCAATACCCGTTCCGTGTTTTGCAGATACTTCCTGATCTTGATATTTACCACCCCAGCTTTCAACCAGGATATTTTCTACAGACAAATCCTGACGGATTTTTTCGGGATTTGCTCCCGGCTTATCAATTTTGTTTATCGCGATAATAATCGGAACTCCGGCGTTTTGGGCGTGATTAATTGCCTCACGTGTTTGTGGCATCACACTATCATCAGCCGCAACTACGATAATTACTACGTCAGTTACTTTGGCTCCCCTCGCTCGCATGGCGGTAAAGGCTTCGTGTCCTGGTGTATCCAAGAAAGTGATTTTCTTTCCTTTGTTGCTTCCTTCAGTTAAAGTTACAGAGTACGCCCCAACGTGTTGCGTAATTCCTCCGGCTTCACCAGAAGCTACTTTGGCCGTTCTGATATAGTCAAGTAACGATGTTTTACCGTGGTCAACGTGTCCCATGATTGTTACAATCGGACCACGCTCTTTCAGGTCTTCAGGAGCATCTTCAATATCAAGGTTTTCGGCATTGACTTCATCTTCGGCAGAAATAAATTCTACGTCAAAGTCAAATTCTAAACCAATCATTTGAATTGCTTCGGCGTCGAGACGCTGATTGATCGAAACGAACATGCCCATTTGCATACAAGTTGCAATGACTTCGTTTACCGATACATCCATTAATGAGGCAAGCTCAGATGCTGAGATAAACTCAGTAACTTTAAGGATGCTGTTTTCGTATTCTTCGATCCGGTCTTGCAGGTCTTGTCTGTCAGCTCGGTTGCGTCGTTTGTCACGACGATTCTTCGCTCCGAAATCAGGGCCTTTATTCCCTTGTATCCGAGCCATCGTCTGCTTGATGTTGTCTTTTACGTCACTTTGAGAAACCGAATCCCGGCGATTACCTTTGCGTCCGCGGCGATTATCATCTGGTTTCTTCTTAGGGTCTACCTTGGCGGTTGTTGACGGCGTTGTAGTTTGTGGTTTATCAACAACTTGCTTGACTACGCGTTTGCGTTTACGCTTCTTGCGATTTCCGGAATCTCTACTTGGTAATTCTATCTTGCCAAGCACTTTCAGCCCCTGAAGCTTATGACCTGTGCCTTTCATTATTTCATTTACCGGATTTTCAGCTGGCTTGGTATCAGCATTAGCTACCGGAGAAACATCAGCTTCCTTCTTAGTTTCGGCAACTGGTATTTCTGGTTTAGTAACTGGTGTTTCGGCAACCGGCTCTTTTTTAGCTTCCGGTTCTTTCTTCTCTTCTTTCGGTTTCTCTATCTCTGGCTGTTTTGGAGTCTCTGCCTTTACCACAGTTTTCTCTTCAACAACTTTCGGAGCCTCTTCTTTTTTCTCTACCGGAGCTACTTTTTCCGGTTCAACAGTTTTCTCAACTGCTTTTGGCTCAAGTTTTGCTGTAGGTTGTTCAACCACAGGAGGAGGAGGAAGTACTTCTTTTTTTGGTTTCTCTTCAGCCACCGGAGCTGGAGGAGCGGGGATAGGTGCAGGAGTTGGGACAGGTTCTACTGTCTTGATTTCTTCTACGGGCTTTGGTGTTGGCTTAGCCGGCTTTTTGCCTAAATCTATTTTGCCCAAGATTCTCGTGCCAGATAATTTATTATCCAATACTATCCGTTCAGGAATTTTTTCTTCTTCGGGTTTCTTAGAGGTTTCCGCTACTTTCGGAGTATCATTCCGGAAGTACAGTATTTCATCGTCAGCTACTTTCTCAGTAGCTCTGGGGGCAGGTACATTTACTGCGGGCGTACTCTTTCCTGTCAACTCGGGTAAGTCGAAATCTTTTGCAAGAATTTCCAGTTGCCCGAAAGTAAGCTTCGCGTTTGGGCTACTGTCTATCTTTTCGCCTTTTACGGCGAGGTGTTCAACAATAGTTCCAAGACCAACGTTTAACTTCCGTGCCGCCAAACTCAACCGCATCTGTTTCTGTTCTGCCATAAATTGGATAAAAATATAATATAAATATGGTTGCTTTTCTCAAAGCAGGGTTAATTGATAAGTAGTTGCTTATCAATCTTCTTGTTCAAATTCTCTTTCGAGGATTGCCAATACTTCGGCAATTGTTTCCTCTTCTAATTCGGTACGACGTACCAGTTCAGTTCTTTCAAGTTCGAGTACAGCTTTGGCGGTGTCAAGCCCAATCTTACGGAACTCAGACAATACCCATCCGTCGATTTCGTCACTGAATTCCTTCAAGTCAACATCATCAATTTCTATTTCGTTCGGTGCTATTTCACGGAACACGTCTAACTCCCAACCTACTAAACGGCTGGCAAGCTTAATATTGAGTCCACCACGTCCGATAGCTTTAGAAACTTCATCAGGCTGAGGCAGGTAAACCGACGCTCTTTTGTTGTCTTCATCTAACTTTACGCTGCTAATCTTAGCAGGGCTCAACGCTCGTGAAATCAACAGCGAAGTATTCTCCGTCCACTGAATCACGTCAATGTTCTCATTCTCTAACTCCCGAACAACGTTGTGAATACGTGAACCACGCATTCCGACACACGCCCCAACGGGATCAATACGTTCATCGTAAGATTCTACAGCTACTTTAGCTCGTTCTCCCGGCTCACGTACCACTTTTTTTACAGCAATGATGCCGTCCTGAATTTCGGGTATTTCCTGCTCAAAAAGTCGCTCTAAAAATACAGGTGACGTGCGGGAAAGAATAATTCTTGGGCTTCCGTTATTCAATTCTACGTCGTGAATAACGGCACGAAGTGAATAACCTTTCCGAAAACGATCTTTAGGTATTTGTAAACTCTTGGGCAAAGATAACTCATTCCCTTCATTATCTATACAAATAACTTCACGGCTTAATACTTGATGGATTTCAACGTTCACCAATTCGCCTTTTTGGTCTTTATATTGGTCGAAGAGCATTTCTTTTTCCAAGTCCTTAATTTTTTGAATCAAGGTCTGGCGAGCTGTTTGAACCACTCGGCGACCGAAGTCGATGAGCTTTACTTCTTCGGCTACTTCTTCGCCGATTTCGAAGTCAGGCTCAATTTTCTGAGCATCTTCTAATGTAATCTTATCGAAATCCCAGATGTCTTCTGAGTTATCGTCAACAATTTCACGAGTTCGCCACATCTCCAGGTCTCCGGTTTCAGGATTCAGGATAATGTCGAAGTTTTCGTCCGTTCCGTATTTTTTACGAATCATAGTACGAAACACGTCTTCCAAAATGGTTATCATTGTAGGACGGTCAATATTTTTCTCGCGAGCAAACTCTGCGAACGAAGCAATTAAGTCTCCACTATTCATCGTTTATTATTTTATTGATCGGTTCTGTTGCAATTTATTTAAATGAAACTTCCACTTTTGCCACTTTTACTTCTTCATAAAGAATGGTCCTCGGTAGTGGTATTCCTTTTTCTTTCTTCTTTTTTTCGGGAATAACTACAAAAGAATCTTTTCCGACTTCGGTAAGTTCTCCTTTGATTACCTGACCGTCGGTAAAAGTAACCTTTAATTTACGGCCGATATTTTTTTTGTACATCCGTGCAAATGCCAGCGGAGTATCAACTCCCGGCGAAGAAACTTCCAGCGTGTACGCATTTGGCATCAATACTTCCAGATCTTCTTCAATTGCCCGGCTAACCTTTCCCAACTCATCAATCCCAATTCCGGAATCAGAATCTATCAAGATGGTTACTTTACTCCGTATTTTTGACGCACCTGACTTCACATCTACTACGAAGAACTCTTCGCTTGGTAAATGTTTGACAGTTACTTCGGTTATTTTTTCAACTAAATCCATCTTATTTTTTTTCACTTTTTAACAGCACAAAACGAGAAAAAGGAGGCTGCCCCTCCTTTTTATAATTGCACAAGTCTCAGCTAATCTTTCGCAAAATTAACTTTTCTCCTTTTTAAAACAAAATTTGTGTCTAAAAAAGAGGATATGATTTTAGTTTCGTCGGATTGGAATTATTTTTGGAAAAAATAAGAAATTTGAAAGTTGTTCTAAATCATCGAGTTGTGGTATGTTTAAATTTTTGAGAAGTGTTATGTTTTTAGTGAACATACTTTTGGCATTTGTAACCTTGCTTGGGTACCAACTTTGCTATTCGGCAGATATTGGGCACTGGGCGGCCGGGTTCATCATGTTGGCTACGCCTGCCTTTATTGTTTCTAATGTTGTGTTTTGTCTCTTTTGGTTGCTTACCAATTACCGCCAGATGTGGCTTTCGGGGTTAATTCTGTTGATTGGTATTCCGTTAATGGGGCGTTCTTTCCAGTTTCCTTCTTTTGAAAAAACAATGCTTACGGGTTCATCTGATATTAGTGTGCTGAGTTATAACGTAATGTATTGTAACTACGGAAGCTACACGCAGGATAAAACGACTGCCCTCGGTATTGTGAATGCACTGGACACGCTTTCGGCAGACATCAAGTGTTTTCAAGAGTTGTACAATAATGATAAAATGCCCGATTTGCGTACAATATATAAATTAACCGATACGCATCCGTACTATGCGTATATGCATTCTGCCGCTGATAATAATGAAGGACAGGGTAATATTGGTCTGGCGGTTTTCTCCAAACATCCGATTATCAGAAAGCAGGAGGTATTCTGGAAACGAAATAATAATGGGATACTACTCACTGATATTGTGGTAAATGATGATACCATACGCGTGATTAATGTGCAAATGCACTCTATGGGTATCAGGGTGCAGAAAGTGATTAATGCTCGTGACAATAAAGACGACGCAAAAGTAAAAGCAGAAACGAAGAATATTCTCAGTTTACTAAAGTCTGGCTTTGAAATTCGGCGAATCCAGGCCGATGAACTTGCAAAATGGATTGCCGATAGCCCGTACCCAACAATTGTCTGCGGAGATTTTAATGAAATCCCGTTTGGTTACGCGTACGGACATACTAATAAATTACTGCAAAATGCTTTTGAAAGTTCTGGCAGCGGTTTTGGGTTTACTTACAACAGAGTGCCTAGTATTATTCGCATCGACAATCAATTCTACGATGATACAAAGATTGACAATTACTCTTTTGAAACGTTGAACAAGGCTCGTTTTTCGGATCATTATCCCGTTCGGGGGAGATATTTGGTACGGTGATACTATCTTTCCTATTACCAAAGATATACTTTTGGTAGAGTCTACCTTTGATCAATTTTCAATTACCGTGTTTCTCAAAACGAAAAACACGGTAATTGAAAAGGTTTAAAACCCAATTACACCTTTCCTGCGTTTGGATTTTCCTTCTACATAGTCCGCGAGTTCCGCGAGTTCGCGGCGGTAACTTCCGCTCAAAATTGGGAAGCGGCACCAACTGCGTGGATCGAGGTTGTAATCATCTAAGTGGAAGCTGATGGCGTAGCGTTCGCGTTTCCATTGGTTGCGGCTCCACAGCTTGAAGAAGCGTTCAATGTAAACGAACAGTAATTTCTTTTCTACTTTTTCGGCGTATTTTATTTCGAGGTATTTATAGCAGTCGAGCGGTGATTTTTTGTCTCGCACGGCAAGGTTTTCGATGGCGTTCAGGATTTCGTACGGCATCAGGTCGTCTTCGTCGGTTTGCTTTTTGTCTTTCGGACGAAGTTCGGCGGTGGGAGCAAGGCTGTTTACTTTTTTCAGACCTTCAATTTTAATGTGCTTTCCGCTTACTTCACAGCCCACTTTTTCGAGCCAGATGAGCCAAAACCGCAGCCAATGCTTTTCAACTCCAGCGATTGGACTGATGCTTCCCGCCGTGTCGCCGTCCATGGTGGCGTAACCAACTGCTACTTCCGAACGGTTTGAGGTGGAAATCAACAAATGGTTTGTTAAATTCGTTAGAAACCATACACTCGGAGCACGTACCCGTGCCTGAATATTTTGTAACGCAATGTCATCAGTTTCCCACGAAAGTTCACGGTTAATTTGACTTTCGATTAATCCGGTATAGTTTTCTACCAATCCGTTGATATTGATATTGTAGAAAGTTGCTCCCATTGATTTCGCTAATTGTTCGGCAGAATCGTAGGTGCCTTTTGAGCTATTTCCCGTTCCCTGATAAATCGTGTGAATTATTTCTTTAGAAATATCTTCCACTGTTTCGGCTTCCTGAATTTTTTTGATGTGACTCAGCTTTGTTTTGAAAGCTTCCAACCCGATGCTTTCTTCGGCCAAACGCACCATCAAGCCGCACAAAGCGGTGCAAGCACTACTATCCGCCCCGCCAGAAAGTGAAATGGTAAAACCCTGCGAGTAAGATTTTCTCAAATAATCAAACAAACCAAGGCTTACAGCACGGGCAAACTCCTCTTCTTTTAAATAACCGCCTTTTTCAAAAGCTTCCAATTCGGGATTGTGGAATCGGGGGGCAACGTCATCCGAAAACTTGAACGGAACGCTTACCTTCCAACCGCTATCTGTTATCGGAGATTTAATGTAGGAATGATTCAGGCGATTCGTCTCAATATCTACCACGGCGGTTGTCAACGTAAAGTCGGCGTAGCTGAACCGGGGACTTGATTCGAGAAGTTCGCCGTTTGAGGCGATCATGGCGTCTCCGTCAAAAATTAACCGACCGGATTCGTTGCCCAATAAATTGGTGTACACGTACGCACAGGCAAAGGTGCGGGAGCCGTCAATGACCAATCGCTCACGAGTCATGTATTTTGTGAATGAAAACGGACTGGCACTCGGGTTTAAGATAATATCAACGCCTCTGTCAAAAAGCCGCCGTCCGGGACGATCCGCTATCCAGCCATCTTCGCAAATTTCGAGCCCGACTTTTATTCCGTCAAAATCGAACACTAAATCTCCGATTGGGTATTTAATTTCGTCAATAATAATTTCGTTCTGTGTATTTGCGGGCCAACGGTGAAACCAGCGGTCTTCGTAAAAAACGCCGTAGTTTGGCAAATGCTGTTTGCAGACAAAACCCACTATGTTTTTATTGGCAATAATGCAGGCGGCATTGTAAATTTTGTTGCGAAATTCGATGGGTAATCCAACCGAGACAATCATACCGGATGTGTGCAGCTTTATGTCGTCGAGGCAATCTAAGGCTTGTTGTCTAACGTCAGGAGCGTAGAAGGCGTCTTCACAGCCGTAACCGGTAACGCATAATTCTGGAAGACATAAGATACTTACGTCCTGATAGTGAGCGGCTTCAATCGCCGAAACGATATTCCGGGTATTAGATTCCCAATCTATAGGTGTCTGATTCAACGCTCCGGCACCAACTTTTACTAATTTCATTCAATTATTTTTAGGGTATTCTTTTAATAGCAGTCAATATCTTAACTAAAGGTACAGGTTTATGGTTTTTTCCGAAAGGAATTAATCCAAACTGAATTATTTTAAAAAATAGGTGACTCGTTAAATCCGTGTGCGTAAAGAATATAACTTTAATTAACTACTATTGATTGAGAACCTTTTGAATAGAAAAAACGGCTACCCCAAAAAGGTAGCCGTTTGCTTTTTTACTACTTAGCATGAAAAAACTTTTGTTAGAAGGTAGCGTGTTCCGATTGAATAGCGATTGAATTGCTTCGCCACCATGACTTTAATCGGCTAATTTCTTCCTGAGTGGAATTCTTGAACGCTTTGCGTGCTTCCTTTTTGAAAATCCGAGCATCGAAACTCACTTTTTTCAGTATCAACTTATTGTATTCAAACATTGTCATGATAGAAGAATTTAAAGAATGAGGAGAAAGTAGCTTATTCAATTTCTAACGCTTTACAGGATTACTTCACGTCTGGGTTAATCATCAATGGCTGATCAGCACTTGTGATAATTATCTTTGTATTGGGTGAAGTTGACAGTTTGTTAAAAGCTTCGATGGCTTTAAACTGAATCAGTAAAGGGGTCAAACCTTCGGCGATTAGTTTTTGAGAATCCCGGATTCCCTGAGCTTCAATGGTACGGCGTTGAGCTTCCTGACGCTCTTTATCCAATACAAATTCCATGCGTTGTGAATCTTGCTCGGCTTCGAGTTTATCCTCTATAGCTTTTGTGAGTCCGGCGGGAAGTACGATACTTTTCAGAAGTACGGCTTCCACAAAGAAGCCCCGTTCTTTAAGTTGTTTCATCATCACTTCCTGAATTTCCTTCTCTATTTTAGAACGTTCCCCGGTGTGCATATCTTTGGCGAAATACCGGGCGGAAACATCGGCTACCGCTGAGCGGAAAACGGGTAAAATAACTACTTCTTCGTAGTTTTTACCTAATTTTTCGACAATTTTCGGGGCGTATTCTCCTTCCAAGCGGTAAAGAATCGAAACGTCTGATTGTACAGTTAACCCTTCTTTTGACGGAAGTGGCGTCCGTACCTCAACATTCATGGTTCGGGTGGGGAGCTTCGTGATGGTGGTGGTGAACGGGTTAAAGCCTCTCGCCCCTTCCATCAGTGGCTTCGGGCTGATTTTACCGAATGATCTTTTTACACCCACTTCGCCTTGGCGAATGACTGTACAACCGCCAAAAATAGTGGCGGAGACGACACATAATGCTATCAATTGATTTTTCATAAGGATGAATTTTGAATTCTGTAGTTGTGTTTTTTTGTGATTCAAAACTACTACTTAAACTTTAATCTGAAGTTAATCTCAAATTAGAAGTAAGTTAGAAATTAGCGGGGAAGTTTTACGGTAAAAATAGTACCTTCATCCTGACTTGACACAACTATTAGTGAGCCGTGGTGCAATTCTATAACCTGTTTCACCAGCGATAATCCTACTCCGTGCCCTTTGATATTTCGGGAATTTTTTCCCCGTTTGAAAGGCTCAAAAATAGTCGTTTGATCTTCGGGGGAAATTGGTGTTCCAGAATTCTTAAATGTTAGCGAAATCTCGCTGTCGAGTACATCAAGGGTCACTTCCACTACGTTGTCTTTTCCGAATTTTGCACCGTTATCTATCAAATTAACAATGGCGGTGTAAATAAGCGGTTCGTTGGCGTACATTTCGGGAAGGAGTTCGTTGGGGTCATCGTAGCTTATCAATATCTCATAGGAACTATTTTTATTTTTGAGTTCCGTTTGTGCCTGTAAAAGAACCTGTACTAAGTTGATTAGTTCATGCTTAATTTCTTCTTGATGATTTTTAATACTCGTCAAGTCTAAAAGGTTATTAGTAAGCTTATTAAGTTGTTGAATGTCGTCCAAGATCGACTTCATAGACTCGCGTAATTCAGCCGCTTCGGTATCAACCATGAGCGATACCTGAATTTGTCCGGTAATAGAAGTAAGCGGAGTGCGGAGTTCGTGTGAAGCATGCGAGACAAATGCCTTTTGCGTGTTAAAAGCTTCTTCCAATCGGTTGAGCATCTGATTAAACCGGATAGAAAGCTGTTCTAACTCGTCTGTTCGTTTGCCTTCGTTGAGCCGCAATCCAATTTTTGAACCGGTAATTTTATCGATTTCCTGAATAATTTTTTTAATCGGGGATAAGAACCTTTCCGTTAGATACCATCCTGCCAGTAAACTCAATAACACAATTCCGATCCAACCGAATAGAAGCATTAGGCGAAGGTTACTCTGCTTACTAAGTCCGTATTTATCAAACGCCTCCATAACCACAATCTGCTTTTCTCCATTGAGTTCGAAGACAGTTCCGAAGACATCATAATCTTCTATTCGCCAAAAGTATTCGCTGTTTTCCCTAATTTTTTCTAACTGCTGGGCAGATATTCGGGAGCTTAATGTGTTACCACTTTCATAGCTTACGTTACCTTGCAAGTCAAAAATGGCAATTTCTTCGTTGGTCAGTGTTGTGATTTGTCTTTTTGTAAGTTGTCTGAATAATTCGGGACTGATCAAGTCTTTACTCGAAAGAAAAGTTGCGGAAGTAATGGCTTCTTTCCGCAACCGCTCTTTAAATTCCCGTGTTTGATGAAATTCCGCTTCAAAGTATATCACTAAACAAAAGATGCCTAAAAGCATACTAACAATGCCTGTAAAGAGAAATGTGAAACGGGTGCGTATGGTCATTTTACTTTCATCATGTAGCCCATACCAATCATCGTGTGAATTAATTTTTCAGGATAATTTTTGTCAACTTTTTTTCGTAAGTAATTAATGTAAACCTCTACGAAATTAGTCCCGGTGTCAAAATTAATGTCCCATACGCTTTCGGCTATATCGACTTTTGATACCACCCGCCCGTTATTTTGCATCAAATATTCGAGTAAAACGTATTCCTTGGCAGTCAAAGCGATAGAATTACCCGCTCGGCGAGCTACTTTTTCTTTTAAGTCTAATTCTAAATCTCCTACCACAATGAGTTCTTCTTCCTTACAATCAGTTCCGGCTCGTTTAATCAGGGCATTTACCCGCACCAACAGCTCCATAAAGTCGAAAGGCTTTACTAAATAATCGTCCGTTCCGACCTCAAAGCCGGAAAGCTTATCAGCCACCGTTCCCATTGCGGTAAGCATCAGAATCGGAACTTTAGAGTTTTGTTCACGAATCCTTTTGCAGACATCCAGACCGCTCATATCCGGCAAGCCAATGTCAAGAATTATTGTTGCGTACTCGTTCTTACTGAACAACTCCAATGCCTCTTTTGCCGTGTAGGCTACTTCAGGAGCAAAGTTTTGTGTTTCGAGTCCTTTTTTTATGAATGTGGCGACTTTGATTTCGTCTTCAACTATCAGAATATTATTTTTCACTTCTTTTTTCATAGGTGTAATTGCTAAAACGTATCATTTGGAATAATTTATACCTCACGATTTAACTGATACAAAATTACGTGCTGTTTCTTAAGCTGTACTTAGAGCTAAATTAGAATAGTATTATAAATCAGGCGGGAGTACTGCTAAGAATTGCTGGTTTGTTCTTGGCAATAATAATTTCGGTCAATTTTATCCAGAATGGGCTGATTAGCAGCGTGAGGGAAATCAAACTGATGGTAAATTTGTATTCGTACTCTCCAATAATATCAAGGTAAAATGAGCTAGAAACAAGCAAAAAACTTAATTCACCAATCTGAGCTAAATATGCACCACCCAAAAGAGCGTCAAACCAAGAATTATCGAAGACCCGCAAAATAATGGTGTTGATGAAATGGTTGGTTACGTACACCGTCAGTAATACCAAAATAACTGGTAACCAATTTTGTGCTATGAATCTAAAATCTATTTGTAACCCAACTCCAGCGAAGAAAAACGCCACAAATATTACTCGAAATGCGTGGAGGGTATCGTGAATCCATGCGGTAGATTTCGAACTGTGCAAATACATACCGCCCACAAAAGCCCCAAGGGCAGGAGATAAGCCAAATAACGAAGTCAGTAACGCTCCGCCAAAGCAGAAAATAATAGCTAAGAAAACCTGTAACTCGTGGTCGTCAAGAATTTTGCTTGAAAAAGGAAGTCTCACTCTACGGCGTTTATAAATGTAAACCAACGTCAGAATGAACAAAATACCGCCGATTATCATAACCATGATATTGGTAACTGACTCTGCTTTACCTCCCATCAAAGAAGTGCAAATGAGCATCGGTACAATGATAATATCTTGCGTCAGAAGAATACTCAGAACGTTTTTTCCGATTTTGGTATCTAATAAATTGTTGTCTTGTAGAAGTTTTATAATAACTGCCGAACTGCTCAATGCGATTACAAAACCTAACAGAATAATCCGCTGAATCTGCCACCCGAAAATGTAGCCAATTCCGAACATTATTACCACGCTGATTACTACCTGAAGGGTAGTTCCTACGGCAGCGATTTTCCACTGCTGCACAAGCTTGGGTAAACTTATCTCCAGACCGATGAAGAAAAGTAACAGCAAGATGCCAATTTCACCCATGTGGTGAATGGTTTCCGGACTTTTCACGATTCCCAAGACATTCTCACCGAAGAGTACTCCAATAAAAATGTAGCCAATAATGTACGGTTGTTTGACTTTTTTTAACAAAAAACCAATGATAACTAATAAAATGGCAACAGCTGATATGGCACCAACTACGGGGTCTACTCTTGAAAGGATATCCATAGGGTATTTAATACTTTGTGTACGTGTTTTGATTAAGAAACGAGTACAATACTACACACTAATGGAAAATTTTATATTTTTGTTGAAGCTTTTTATTCACAAAACAGCAAAAATGCTCTCCGATCAGTTAATTATTTCCGGTATTCGTATTGGTGGAACTCGTGAAAACGAGGCTATTCAGGCTATTTACGACAATTTTAGTTACACGTTGCAGAAGTTTATTTCTCTGAAACAAGAAGAATCTAACGCAGCTATTATTTGGGAAGCGGTAGAATGTTTCGTGAACGGAGTGAAAAATGATCTTATTGTTCCGTCGCCGAAAGATGGAACGGGGGTGGAGTTTTATCTGAATAGAATTGGTCAGAAAATAAAATACCCGGAAAAATTGGCTATCCCAGAAGTTGAAAAACTTTTTGAGGATAAAGCAGTCTGGGATTATTACCTCGGTATTCTGAAAGATACAGAAGGTTCTGGTAACCAGTTACTTACCCGAAGTTTTGGAAAGGGAACACCGGTTAAAGAATTAGCCGGAAAACTTATTGCCAAAGGCAAATATAATTCGGTCGAGACTGTTAAATCTGAGAAGTACAAGCTGTTAACAGACATACTCCCAAATCTTTAACAAGTCTTTCCTTAATCTACTTCTTGTCGAAAGTTGCAGTTATTATTCCGGAAGCATCTTCAATAACGAATACGAATTTCTTATTTCCGTCAAATTTGTACGTTCCTTCGTACAAGAACCTGTCATCATTCAGACTGAATGTCCCGTTGTCTAATATGGTATAAGTGCCAGATTGGGCTGCTGGAAAAAACTGGAGAGATTGCCCGTCTTCACTCACACAACTGCTCGGAAAACTAGTCACGTAAGCTCCTTCAGAAAAAGTTATTCGGTTTTCACCAATGCAAGGAAATAGTTTCTTGATCTCGGTAATAAAGTCCACTTCCTGCATAGAACCAGGATTCACTGCTACGAAGTTGGTTAACTCCCAAGTTCCTTGCAACCTAATTTCTGGCGTGTCTTCCGTCTTATCACAGGAGGTAAACAAGGTGACGGCCAACAAGCAAAAAAGGCTATTTTTGAGTAATGTTTTC
The DNA here is from genome assembly GCA_047630355.1 of Spirosomataceae bacterium. Lineage (GTDB taxonomy): Bacteria > Bacteroidota > Bacteroidia > Cytophagales > Spirosomataceae > JANQUM01. The sequence continues at coordinate 61,071 of JBLHXN010000005.1, forward strand.
AAATTGATAAATCACTTTAATTTAATGACAATGGCTCCCAAAGGCGGTAAGTTTAATACAACAGATTGTGCTTGACTGTGTGATTCAATTGCCTCAGTTTTTATATTCTGATTTACTATTCCGCTACCCCAGTAGCGTGAATCATCGCTATTGAAAACCTCTACGTAAGTTTCCGCTTTTGGTACACCAACGCGGTAGTTTGAACAAGGCACGGGAGTAAGATTCAAAAGTATAAATACATCATCTGATTTGTTAAATCCGCGTCTCGTGTAAAATAGAACGCAATTATCCGTGTCGGTAGTATCTAACCATTGAAATCCTTCCGGGCTAAATTGCTTGTCAAAGAGAGCAGGTTCAGATTTGTAGAGTTTATTCAAGTCGGCTACAAGGTGACTCATGCCTCTGTTAGACTCGTTTTCCAACAAATGCCAGTCCAGACTATTCTTGAAATTCCACTCGGCACGTTGACCGAACTCGCCACCCATAAACAATAACTTTGTGCCAGGATGAGTGAACATATACGCAAAGAGTAACCTTAGGTTGGCAAATTGTTGCCATTCGTCTCCGGGCATTTTGTCTAAAAGAGAGCCTTTTCCGTAAACTACTTCATCGTGCGAAAGTGGCAGCATAAAGTTTTCGGTGAAACCGTAAACGATACTGAAGGTCAGGGAATCCTGATGCCATTTGCGGTACATCGGGTTCCGTTGGAAATAGGCGAGAGTATCGTTCATCCAACCCATCATCCATTTCATTCCGAAACCAAGTCCACCTGTATATACCGGACGGGAAACTCCAGGGAACGCCGTAGACTCTTCGGCAATTGTCTGAGTATCGGGATACGAATTGTAAATCTCTTCGTTCAGTTCTTTGAGCAATGATATTACTTCTAAATTCTCTCTGCCGCCAAAAACGTTTGGAATCCATTCGCCGTCATTACGTGAGTAGTCGCGGTACAACATAGAAGCCACCGCATCTACTCGAAGGCCGTCAGCATGGTAACGGTCAAGCCAGAAAAGAGCATTACTTATCAGGAATGATCGTACTTCAAATCGTCCGTAGTTGAAAATATAACTTTTCCAATCAGGGTGATAGCCCTGACGAGGATCTTCATGTTCGTAGAGTGATGTTCCGTCAAAGCGGTAGAGACCGTGAGCATCATTTGGATAATGCGATGGAACCCAGTCTAACAAGACACCAATATCATTTTTGTGTAATTCTTCTATTAAGTGCATCAAATCCTGCGGTGAACCGTAGCGGCTACTCGCAGCGAAATATCCGGTTATCTGATAACCCCACGATGGCTCGTAAGGATGTTGCATAATGGGCATAAACTCTACGTGAGTAAAGCCCATTTCTTTTACATACGGTACTAAAGTTTTTGCTACTTCACGGTAGCTCAGTCGTCGTTCAGGATTTGACGGATCACGCTGCCAAGAGCCTAAGTGTACTTCGTAAACAGACATCGGGGCGGAGAGAGCATTGTGCTTTTCCCGCTTGTTCATCCATTCTTTATCTTCCCACTCGTACCACGTATCCCAAATAATGGATGCCGTTTTGGGCGATTCTTCCCAACGGATAGCGAAAGGATCTCCTTTCTCAAGTTCTTCGTTGGTGCCGCTATTGACTATGAAATATTTATAAACTTCTCCGTTTCCGATATTAGGAATCCATCCTTCCCAAATTCCTGAACCATCCCAGCGTAACATTAAAGCATGAGAACCTTTATCCCAACTGTTGAAGTCTCCAACAACGGCTAAATAGGAGGCATTGGGAGCCCAAACAGAAAAGTAAGTTCCAACAACTCCCTGATTTTCTACTACGTGCGAACCCATTTTTTCGTACAAACGGTAATGCTTGCCCGAACGAAACAGCTCAATGTCGAAATCTGTGAGAAGACTGTAGGATTCCACATTTTTAAATTCCGGAGCTGAAACCTGCACTTCTTCGACGCCTTTGGCGTTCTTAGTCGCTTTTTTGACAGTAGTTTTTTTCTTAGTCGAGGTAGGGGTTGTTTTCTTCGCCATGTATTGAGGGTATTTTTCTAAGGTTCAAAAATACTAAATACTGACGTAGAACCAACGTATAGCATAAAAAGTATTCGGGCACAAAAAAAACTCTCTGGTTTGCCAGAGAGTTCTTTTAAAAATAATTTCGGAAAATTAGCTTGTTCCGCCTATCTTCAAACGCTGTCCAACCTTTACGGTATTGCTTCGCATATTGTTGAGACGTTTGATGTCGTTTATAGAAACGTTTGAATAACGCTGAGAAATGCTCCACAAGGTATCCCCACTCCGAACAGTATAATACTTCAAGGGTGTTGAGACTTGAGAGGGGCTGTTTTTAGCAATAACCGCATTTCCTTCAGTGTTTACGTACTGAGTTTCTTTAACGTACATTTTTAGTCGCTGACCCACTAAAATCTTTGACGAACGCAGGTTATTCCAACGTTTTACATCTTTGATGTAAACGTTATATCTATCCGCTATCGTTGACAGGTTTTCTCCACGACGGACTTTGTGGTATTTCGTTACTGTCTTTGTAACCGCTCGGGTACTGCCTGATGATAATTTTGCTGGCAAATCTTCTATGACGTTTACCGGTTTTGCGGCACTCCCGTTAGATCTATTACTTGTTGCAGCTGCCATTCGCTCGGCGTTCGCCAATGTTGTCTCGGCGAGTGACGTGTTGCCAAGGTAAGACTGTGCAGACGCTTCCGCAAGAATATTTACGTGGTTTGATGTGAAATAATCATACCCGCTCAAAGGCAAATGTATTTCAAGGTTACGCGTGTGCGGAGGTAATTTATCTAACTTGATGTGTGGATTCAGTAATTGAATCTGATTATAATCTACGAAAGTCAATGCCGCAAATTTTTGCAAATCTAAGTAGCCGTTTATTCTGATTGGTCGGCTCGCAATTGGGTAAAGAATGTTTTCTGCGAAGATATTGTGATCTGCGGAGTAGTTCATCATGTACGCAATGGCAGTCCATTGCGGTACGTAAGTGCGGGTATCACGTGGAATAAAATTGTGAATCTCCCAGTAATCCGTTTTTCCGGATCGACGTAATGCCCGGCGAATTGTACCCGGACCAGAATTGTAAGCCGCTAAAGCTAATTCCCAATCGTGAAACATTCCGTATAGTGTACGTAAATAACGACAAGCCGCATCCGTTGACTTTTCAATGTGCATCCGCTCGTCAACGTAATCATTGATTACAAGACCCTGTTCACGTCCGGTTGGAGACATAAACTGCCACAGACCAACTGCCTTTGACCTCGAAACTGCTTTTGGGTTAAGACCTGATTCAATCAAAGCGAGGTATTTCAATTCATCGGGCATATTATACTTTGCCAGATACTTTTCAAATACTGGAAAGTAGAAGTCTTTCTTCTCAAGCATCTCCTTCGTGAAACTCGGACGACGACGCATGAAAAAATCAATGAACTGAGAAGTGGTGCTATTATAAGTCATGGGCATGACCCCTTCAATTAGCTTTAGACGCCCCTGAAGAATGTTAGATTCTGCCGGAATAATATTATAAGCCTTTCCGTCTCGCTCATCAACCACAACCACCGTATTAAGCGTGATAATAGGCGGATTTGTAGAACGTAAATTTCCAATTTTTTGCGTATTAGGCTGCCTGTCTACTGATACGTCAATGTTAGTATTTGTTTGAGGAAGAAGTAGTGCTTCGTCAGGAATAATTGTTTGAGCGTATGAAACAGAAATCGAGCACAATACTCCTACACATAGCGAACCGAATCGCCTCATCTCAGTTTTAGTCATAAGTAAGTAGTAGATTTTGTCTTCTGACCTAGTCAGAAGTGCGGTTCTTATTAGAAAAGCTTTTTTCAAAACTATATTGCTTTTCTAACTATTTCAAGTTTTTGTAATTTTTAAACGATGAAAGAGCAAAATCTTTATACTTCGCTCAATGTTTTTGCAAATTTCAACAACTTATGTTCCTCAAATTCCCTGCCAAGAACCTGAAACCCGATTGGTAGACCCTTTTTGTCGGTTCCGTTTGGTATTGAAATAGCCGGATATCCAATTACATTTGCCTGAACCGTATATATATCGGCCAGGTACATTTGGATTGGATCTTTGCTTTTATCTCCAATTTTAAATGCCGTGGATGGAGTAGTAGGAGAGATGATAAAATCGTAGCTTTCAAGCAGCTCGTCGGTAGCATTTTTTATCAGTTGGCGTACCCGCTGAGCTTTCGTATAATAAGCATCGTAGTAGTCGGCACTCAACACAAACGTACCTATCATAATCCGTCTTTTTACTTCGTTTCCAAAGCCATCGCTACGGCTTTTCTTGTATAGTTCTTCGAGACTTTTTACTCCTTCTGTCCGGTATCCGTACCGAACGCCGTCGTAGCGGGAAAGGTTTGAACTTGCCTCAGCAGTGGTCAATATATAATACGTTGGTAACAAGTATTTCAAAAGCGGAAAATCAACGATTTCTACGGTGTGTCCGGCTGATTTTAGTGCTTCTATTTTCTCAAGTGTTTTTGCTTTTACTTCGGCATCCAGACCTTCGCTTTCGAGAGCTTCTTTGAAATATCCAATGCGGAAGTTTGCTGTGTTGTCGTCGAGGTTCTCGCTGTACTTCTCAACTTCTTTTGTAGAAACTGTACTATCAAAGTCATCGGCTCCCGCCATTACTTCTAATAATAATGCTGCATCTTTTACCGAATTCGTAATCGGTCCAATGCAATCAAATGAAGAAGCATAAGCCGCTAATCCCCAACGGGAAATACGTCCGTAGGAAGGCTTGAACCCCACAACTCCACAAAAAGCGGCGGGTTGCCGTACCGAACCTCCGGTGTCAGAACCGATGGAGGCGTGGCACATTCCGGACTGAACCGCTACGGCACTTGCACCAGATGAACCTCCCGGAACGCGTTCCGTATCGGCAAAGTTACGGGTTACGCCAAACGCAGAGTTTTCGTTAGAAGAACCCATCGCGAATTCATCGCAATTTTGCCTTCCAATAATAATGGCATCTTCGTCGATTAATCGTTGAATAGCCGTGGCGGTAAATTGGGATTTAAAACCATTCAGAATCTTACTCGACGCTTGCAAGCCGTGGTCACGGTAGGCAAGCACGTCTTTAATTCCGATAACCATTCCAGCAAGTTTACCTGCTGTACCTTCTTTGATTTTTTGGTCAACTTCTTCCGCCCGACTTTTTGCTTTGTTGGCGTAAACTTCCAGGAATACGTTAAGCGTCGGATTTAATTCTTCAATACGATTGAGGAAATGGTTAACAATGGCAACGCAGGTAGCATCGCCGTTTTGAATGTTCTTTGAAAACTGCTCAAATGAGGTGGTACTTTCCATCAAAAATTTCAGTGGGTACAAAATAAAAAAAGCAACAGCCGTCAATACAGTAGTTTAACGGTTGTTGCTAATATGATACATAAAAAAGATTCTTAATCTTCTTTGGCTGCTTTTTCGATGTTGTCTTTCACATCTTTAGTAGCGTCTTTGAATTCTTTGATTCCTTTTCCCAATCCTTTAGCGAGTTCAGGGAGTTTTTTCGCCCCGAACAACAATAAAACGATGAATAAAATTAAGAATATTTCGCCGCCACCTAAGTTAGGAAGGAATAGTAAAGTTGCTAATGTTGTCATGTCTTTCTATTTGAGATATATGCTACAAATCTATAAATTAATCAGGAGAAATTCGAAAGATGTTCACTTTTTGTTGCCAATGTAATTGACTTATTCCTACAGTTAGAAAATTCTCAAAAAGGAAACTGATTTTATTAGTTGTTTAAATCTTTATTCATCTCCCAGAGTTGAAATTTCTCCAACTCGTTTCCTAGTTTACTGATAACGAACGTAAGAAGAGCTAAATCATCAGCAAAACCAAGCACTGGTATAAAATCTGGCATAAAATCAAGGGGAGATACGAAATAAATCAACGCTGCCACCACCGAAATAATGCTACCTCTTGATACGTCACGGTATTCGCCTGAAGCATAATTCCTGACTAAACTAACAACAGAAGTAAGTTTGGCTCTAATATCGCTTAGCGTATTGTTGCCGCCACTGCCATTATTATTCGCTTTGGTAAATACATTTTTTAGTAAATTCAACAAGCCCGATGGGTCCTGAAGTATTTTTCCTGCTTTTCCTTTAGAGCGTTTATAAAAAATAGAAGTTAGTATTTGTTCTATCAGACTGGAGTTTTTAGTACTCATTAAATGTAAAAAGTTACTGGTGATTACTACTTTAACAAAAATGACACGGAAAAAGTATCATTTGAGCTTTAAAACATAAAAATACAGTTCCGTCGATTCGCTTTTGTAGATTTTGTAGGATAATTTTGACTTTATTAACACAAAAACATAAACAACGTATACATGAAAGTTACAGTTATTGGTGCTGGTGCCGTTGGAGCAACCGCAGCTGACAATATTGCTCGTAAAGAAATTGCCGACGAAGTAGTACTTTTAGATATTAAAGAAGGCTACGCCGAAGGTAAAGCCATGGACTTAAACCAAACTGCTTCGATTGAAGGGTTTGATACGAGAATTATTGGCTCGACGAATGATTACGACAAAACTGCAAAGTCAGACGTGATTGTTGTCACTTCGGGAATTCCACGCAAGCCGGGAATGACCCGCGAGGAATTGATTGGCATTAACGCCGGAATTGTCCGCACTGTAGTTTCAAACGCATTGGATGCTTCGCCAAAGGCAATTGTCCTTATTGTTTCAAACCCGATGGATACCATGACGTACCTGACGTATCAAATTGCTAAAGAACGCGGAATCAACAAAAAACGTATTTTAGGAATGGGCGGAGCACTTGATTCGGCTCGTTTCCGCTACCGTTTGAGCGAGGCAATGGGTTATTCACAGAACGATATTAACGGAATGGTTATCGGTGGTCATGGTGATAAAACTATGATTCCACTTACCCGCCTTGCCACTTGGAATGGTATTCCGGTAAGTCGTTTTATCAAACCTGACGATTTACAAGAAGTTGCTGCTAAAACAATGGTGGGTGGTGCTACGCTAACAGGTTTGCTTGGAACTTCGGCTTGGTATGCTCCCGGAGCGGCGATTGGTCAAGTGGTTGAGTCAATTTTACGTGACGAGAAGAAAATAATTCCTTCGTGCGTTTTCCTAAACGGAGAGTACGGCGAGAAGGATATTTGCATCGGTGTGCCGGTAGTTATCGGACGCAGTGGTTGGGAGAAAATCATCAACTTACGTTTGAGCAACGACGAAAAAGAAGCTTTCAAAGCATCTGCTGAAGCGGTTCGGGCGATGAATGCAGCGATTGCATAATTAGCAAAACTTTCGATAGATGGAAATCCTGTCAGTACATCCTGACAGGATTTTTTTGTTTTTATGGTCGTGTATAAATTACTTTTTGTAATGTTTAATTTACAATTAGTAATTTGCAAGTTACATTTGTTTTCACTTAAATGAAAATGATATGAAATCTCCGTTGTTGCTTCCGCATGGATTCAGGTTAGTCGGTATTATGTTGTTAATTTTGTTTGCCATATTATTCACGCTATTACAATTTGAGTTTGAATTCAGACACGTTTTTGATGATATTCCTGTCTTTGCAATTTGGAATAGTGGTATTTTGAGCGAAGGGGAAAAAGAGTTGTTTTTAATCACCCGCGAAAATTTAGAGTTCGAAATAATAAGCTCTTTAGCCATTATTGGTTTATTATTCGTGGCGTTCTCCAAACAAAAAAACGAAGACGAGTTTCTAATGAAAGTCCGGTTAGATGCGTTGCTTTGGGCAACCTATTTTCATTACGCAATCTTACTCGTCAGTTTGTTCACAGTTTACGGAATAGGCTTTATGCATGTGTTGATCGCAAATATGTTCGCTCTTTTAGTAATATTTATTCTGCGTTTCTACTATTTACTTCTTATGAACGCCCAAACTTTACAAAATGAAGAATAATTTGAAAGTAGAACGTGCCATTTTGAACATCACACAGGGACAATTAGCGGAGAAAGTTGGCGTTAGCCGACAAACAATTAATGCTATTGAGCTGGGGAAATATAATCTCTCAACAATTCTCGCTTTGAAAATCTCTGAAGTTTGCAGCAAAAAAGTAAACGATATTTTTATGTTGGAAGAAACAGATTAGTGAAAAAAACAACGCAAATGTATTGGTAGGGGCGTGGTGATGGTAGTAGGGGCGTAAAATCTTACGCCCCTACTACCTTACATACCCCATCCTATCTTACTGCTTTTACTGTATACCCCGCTTCTCTTAACAGATTAACAACCCCTTCTTTTCCACCTAAGTGTCCGGCTCCAACGGCGAAGAACGTAGATTTTTTTTTCGCAAAATCTGAAATTTTAGCAATCCAATTCTGATTACGATTGTTCAGTAAAATGTCTGTGTATTCAGCGTAACCGTTATCCTCTTCGGCGATAATTTTGGCAATTGCGTCAATATCTTCGGTTTTATAAGTAGCTACTAATTTGTCAAACTCAGCTTTCGAATCATCCATGTCCTCAATCGCTCCTACTAAATCTTCGGCTTGTTTTTGGTACGGAATGGCGTCAAAAACTCTCATTTGATCGGTTACGGTTTCTAAACCAAGAATTTCTTTTTTCTCTGCTTTCCCGAGTTTTACAAAATCCATTTCAAAAGATTGAATAGGGCAGCCCAAAATTTTAGGGTAAAGCATAGAGGTCAAAGCAAAAGGTTTCACTTTATCCAGCATCTGAAAGGGTATTTTGAGTGAATCTGTGAAATAATTGCCTATCTCGTCGTAATCTTCTTTGGAGAGCAAGTCTTTCAGGCTCTTGCCGTCTTTCATGAACATTTGCTGCTGCATCTGCACCATCATTTGCGGATCGTCCATGTCGAGTTCCAAAACTACTTGTTCGGTGGCAGTAAATTTCTGTTTTATAATTTCAGACATCAGGTAATCTTCGGCACACATGATGTGAAACGTGCCGAAAACGTAGGAGGGTTTTGTCAATTCATTGCCCGAAATTTCGTACAAAAGACCCTTGTCTTTCTGGGCAAATGCCGTAGACATTATCAATAATAGAGCGAAAGTTTTAAATAGGTTTTTCATAAAAGTGTTTTGGTAAATGTTTTTTCTGTTGATTTGATAATTCAAAAGTAGGGCGGAAGCAACAACGAAAACGAATTAAGTTGACGAATCCCGTTTAGAAATTGACAGACAGTTCATAAAGGTTGATAATTTATTTATAGTTTTAAAGATTGTATTTTTCCAAAAACCTCTTTTTATCCTTGGCTGATCTACTAATTGTCTTCGCTTATTTCATTCTTATCTTCGTGGTGGCTGTACGTGGCCGGCAAACCGGCGAAGTTACTTCTGAAGAATATTTCTTGAGTTCAAGAAACCTAAAATGGTATTCCATTGCTTTCTCAACCATCGCAACCAATATTCAGGGTTACCAGTTTTTGGGAATGATGGGTTCGGCGTATTTGTTCGGTTTGGCTCAGGCAAGTTTAGAAATAAACGCGATACAGGGAATCCTGATGGCGGCATTTATTTTTGTTCCTATGTATTTGCGGGAACGGGTGGTGACCATTACGCAATTTATAAACAAACGATTAGGTAACCGGGTCGGTCTGGTTTACTCGGTGGCAAATTTATTGCTTTTTTCTACCATTACTCTGGGGGCAGCGTTATTCTGGGGAGCGTACGCCGCTGAACTGGTGTTTGCCGAATACTTTACTTTTATCAGCGAAGATCGCATTACACGAATCGTAGTTCTGTTGATTGGTCTCGGCGTTTTCTCCGCTATTTATACTTACTTAGGCGGACTTGCGGCGGTTGTGAAAACGGATATCGTGCAATTCATTATTCTTTTTATTGGAGCAACAATTGTCTTATTCGTCGCGATAAAAGAATTGGGCGGTTGGGAACAATTATACGTAAAAACTCCGCAATTGATGCACCTGCATTTACCCGCTGACCACCCAAAATTACCGTGGATTCACGTTTTCGGTTTATTTCTGTTGAACATTAATTACTGGTGTGCTAACCAAACTGTTGTTCAACGTTCGTTGGCGGCAAAGAACCTCGGTGAAGCCCAAAAGGGACTTTTAGTTGGTGGCGTAATGAAGTACTTTATGGCGGTTTTAATTGTGATTCCGGGCATTGCTTTATTCGGAATTGTGGGAGAAAACGGTATTTCTGAACCAGACATGGCATTTCCTTATTTGGTCAACACGTATTTGCCAACGGGTGTAAAAGGAATAGTGCTTTGTGCACTTTTTGCTTCGTTGATGAGTACCGTAGATTCTACGTTCAACTCGCTTGCTACTATGTTCTCAATTGATATTTACAAAATGTATATTAAGCCAGAAGCAACCGATTATGAAGTGGTTAGCGTAGGAAGGCGAACCATTTTGTTTACGCTCGTAACCGGAATTACGATGGGATTAATTCTACTTTATGTCAAATTTGAAAACCCGGAAGCGGCGTTTACGCACACGCTAAACGAACTGCGGTATTATATCAATTGCGGAATTG
>JBLHXN010000006.1:0-71190 GCA_047630355.1 Spirosomataceae bacterium
CCCGATTTCTCATTAGCACAATTAGGTTGTTTGCTACTTATATTTAGGATATTTATTGGCAATGGATTTACAGAAATGGCTACTTGTGAGGCACAATTGAAAGCAGAAGAAAAATTGCAAGTTGCGGTGTAAATTATTGATTTCGTGGGCGAAACGGAGACATTATTCCCACTTCCTGCTCCATTATTCCAAGTAACAGTTCCGTTTTGGCAACCCGAATAAGATAATGTTATATTCTGCCCGGCTAAGGTTGTTATTTGACTCGCAGATGCTAAAATTGAGCAAGAAGTAACGTTTATAGTTACATTGCTTGTGCAAGTAGTTCCTCCATCCGCTGGCGTACAGGTAGCGGTATAAATTGTGGTGATGATTGGCGAAACGGTGACGTTCTTTCCCGTTCCTGCTCCGTTGTTCCAAGCAACTGAGCCGCCTGTGCAACCTGTGTAAGAAAGTACGGAGGTTTGCCCTGCGTTAATAGCTGCCGGATTTGCAGATGCATTTACGGCACAAGCGGCCACATTTATGGTTACATCGCTTGTGCAAGTAGCTCCACCTCCTGATGGCGTACAAGTGGCGGTATAAGTTGTGGTGGTGATTAGCGAAACAGAGACATTATTTCCCGTTCCTGCTCCGTTGTTCCAAGCTACTGAACCGCCTGTGCAACCTGTGTAAGAAAGTATGCTGCTTTGTCCTGAACTAATAGATGATGGAGTTGCTGTTGCAGTTACAGCACAAGCTGCGACGGTTACTGTAGTTTGGCTCGTACAATTAGTTCCTCCATCTGTTGGAGTACAGGTAGCTGTATAAGTAGTGGTTGTAAATGGCGTAACTGTGATGTTATTTCCAGTTCCTGCTCCGTTGTTCCAAGCTACTGAGCCGCCCGTGCAACCCGTGTATGAAAGTATGGATGGCTGCCCGGCATTAATGTTTATCGGATTTGCGGTTGCGTTTATGGCACAAACAGCAACGTTTATAGTTATATCGCTTGTGCAAGTAGTTCCACCTCCCGAAGGCGTACAAGTAGCGGTATAAGTTGTGGTGATTATTGGCGAAACGGTGACGTTATTTCCATTTCCTGCACCATTATCCCAAACTACTGAACCGCCACTACATCCTGTAAAATAAAGTATAACACTTTGCCCCGAATTGATATTAGTGCTAAACGCATTTGCTGTGATTTCACATAAGACTTCTACGGTAACCTCATCAGTACAATTTATGGCACCACCTGTTGGAGCACAAGTTGCGGTATATTTGGTATTTGCTTGTGGCGACACCTCAACATTATTTCCGCTGGCACCATTACTCCATGTAACTGTACCATTCAAACAGCCTGTATAACTAAGCGTAGTCTTTCCCCCTGGGTTAATACTAATTGGGGTTGCTGAGGCGATTATTGTACAAGCTTCGGTCGTTATTGTTACTTGGCTAGTGCATGGAGTACTACCTAAACCTGCGGGAGTACATGTGGCAGTATAAACCGTTGTAATGAGCGGGGAAACGCTAAGAGAAATTACAGGACTTGTGCCATCATTCCAAGTTACGGTGCCGCCTGTGCAACCCGTGTAAGAAAGTGTTGAGGATTGTCCTGCGTTTATGCTAGTAGGATTTGCGGTTGCATTTACTGTACATTGAGTAACGTTTACTGTGATTTGGCTAATGCATGGAGTACTACCTATACCCGCTGGAGTGCAAGTGGCAGTATAGGTAGTGGTGATGGTTGGCGAAACGGAGACACCATTTCCATTTGCTGCTCCGTTGTTCCAAGTTACGGTACCGCCTATGCATCCTGTATAGGATAAGGTTGAACTTTGCCCACTATTAATAGTTAAAGGACTTGCTGTAGTATTTATTGCACACGGAACAACCGTAATTTCTATTTGGCTTGTACATGGGCTCGTTTCATCTAAGAATCTACAAGTAGCAGTATAAATAGTGGTTGAGCTTGGAGACACGGAAACGTTGTTTCCTGAGCCTGCACCATTATCCCATGTTACGGTTCCATTAGTACAACCTAAATATGAAAGTGTAGAGCTTTGGCCGGCGTTGATGTTAGCGGGTGCTGCCGAAGTGATAATGGGGCATCCGTTTATAATAACAGTTATATTAACGCTACAAGTAGTACCACCGCCCGTTGGGCTACACGTAGCTGTATAAGTAGTTTCTGTTGTTGGTGAAACACTAATATTATTTCCTGAGCCTTCTCCGTTGTTCCAAGCTACTGTTCCGTTGCTGCAACCTGTATAAGTAAGCGTTGCACTTGTACCAATATTTATACGTATGGATGGCTGACTTACCATTATATTACACTGTTCCACCGTAACCGTAACTTTACTTGTACAGCTGATCGAAGGGTTGTAGCTATCTACACACTGGGCAGTGTATTCCGTTGTTATATTAGGCGAAACGGATAGATTATTTCCATTCCCAATAACATCTCCGTAAAACCATGTTACTGTACCACCTTCACAACCCGTATAAGATAACGTAGTACTTTGCCCCGCATTGATTTTTTCAGGTAGTGCTGTCGCTGTAATTGGACATGCATTAATGAATATTTTAAAATCTAGACTACAAGTAGTACTTCCGCCTCCATCTGGTGTACAAGTAGCTTTATAGGTAGTATTTGCTGTAGGTGAAACTCTAATATCATTTCCAGTGGCACTTATTCCATTATCCCATGTTACGGTTCCGTTGGAACAACCTGAATAATTAAGCGTAACACTTTCTCCTTGATTAATATGAAACACGGTGGATTCACTAACTATATAACACGGGGTTACTGTAATAGTAACTTCACTTGTACATTGTTCTGAAGGATTGGTATTATTTACACAGCCGGCGGTATATTTTGTTGTCGTAGCTGGCGAAACCACAATATTATTGCCTGATCCAAGGCTATTATCCCACGTCAAGGTGCCATTGGTACAACCTGTATATGAAAGGATAGAGATTTGCCCAGCGTTGATAGTTTCACTAGTCGCTGATACTGTTATTGGACACGAAAGTATAGAAATTGGTAAGTCAAAGCTACATGTAGTTCCGCCTCCATTCGGTGTACATGTGGCTGTGTAAGTAGTATTCACGGTTGGTGAGACTTTAAAGTTATTTCCTGGCCCCACTTCAACGCCTCCAGTACTCCAAGTTACCGTTCCATTTGAACAGCCTCCAAATTCTAAAGATGCTTCATCGCCTAATTCAATTGTAGTTATTGATCCTGTGCGAGTGATAGCACACTGTAGCACCACAACTGTAACTGTTTTCGTGCAAACATTTGAAGGATTGCTATTATCTACACACTTGGCTGTGTACTCGGTTGACCCAGCTGGCGAAACCACAACATTATTTCCTGTGTCTGTTATTCCATTATCCCATGTCAAGGTGCCATTGCTACATCCTGTATTAGATATGGTTGTACTTTGTCCAGCGTTGATAGTTCTGAGTAAATCCATAATAATCGGGCAAGGCTTAACGATTACTTTTATTTCTCTACTGCATGTATTTCCTCCGCCAGTTGGTGTACATGTACCTGTGTAGGTAGTGGTTACAATTGGTGATACGATAATGTTATTTCCTGTAGCAGATACAACATTATCCCAAGTTACGGTTCCATTTGTACATCCCGTATAAGAAAACGTTCCATTTCCCCCTTCATCTATAGTAATTTCAGCTGTAGAAACATTCCCTTTTGTTATAATAAAAATACACGGAGTTACTGTTACCGTAATTTTTTTTGTACGAACATCTAAAGGGTTACTATTATTTACGCACCGGGCGGTATATTCAGTTGTTGTAGTAGGAGAAACTACAATAATATTTCCTGGCCCTACGTTGTCCCAAGTTAGAGTGCCACCTGTACAACCTGTATTAGTCAAGGTTGTACTTTGACCAGCATTGATGGTGGTAAATGATGCCGAAATGATTGGGGAAGGATAAACTATTACTTCATTATCCACATCACATGTATTTCCTCCGCCAGTTGGCGTACAAGTAGCTTTGTAAATGGTATTTACTACTGGGGAAATATTAATAAGATTTCCTATGGTACTTATCCCATTATCCCAAGTTACGGTTCCGTTGTCACATCCGTACACAAGAATAGTTTCACTATTTCCTTCTTCAACACTATAAGGTCCATAAGATCCAATAGAACATTGGGCTACGGTAACTGTAATATCGGCGAAGCAATAGACCGGGGAAATATCAACGAAATATTGGCATGTGGCGGTATATTTTGTTGTGGTGGTTGGCGAAACAGAAATGTCATTTCCTGATCCCAGGCCATTATCCCAGGTTAAAGTACCACCTACACAACCTGTATAAGATAAAATGGAACTTTGCCCTACGTTGATGTTGGTAGATGATGCAGACGCAGTAATAGGGCAAGGGTCAACACTATTTTTAGCATGGCCGCTACTGAAAACAACCATTAACAATAATAAAAGGAGTATATGTTGTTTCATTTTGTTATCGTTTAATGTCAATGGTAATTTCTTGCCAGCCAGACAAATACCCGTCCTTCATTTTTGCACGAATTAGGTACCTGTAAATAGTATCGGTAGCATTAGGGTAATCTTTCCATTGCGAAATGGTAGTGCCTACGCTTTTTAAAATAGCAAAATCTTCATTTGCCACTGCTTTGTATAGTTGAAAGCTTTCAATTTCTTCTGTTTCGTTACATTTCCAGTTAAGAAAAATAAGGTCTTTTTCTTCGTTGAAATCTGCATTAAACTCCTGGAACGTAATGTTTTTCGTAAAAAAAGGCGTCTCTAATAAATATGGATTAGCTGGTTCTGATTCGTTTTGACTACTGTCTCTGGCAATTAGTGTATAAGCGTATAAATGCTTTGCCAATACTGTGGTATCTATATAACTTTTGGTAAGCGTATCTTTCACAACCAACATTACTTGCCAGTCGTCGCTCGGCATACTTTTTCTGTATAACGTATGGCTTTCAACATCGTTGGAGTAGCTTCTTTCCCAAGAGAGGCTGATTTTTTTATCTTCAACTGAATAGTTAATAAAAACGGGACGAGTAGGGCCATAAATATCTGGTTTTTGTACATGATACTCTAAAGACAACTCTGAAACATTCATTCGATTATCTACCGCCATGGCTTTGTAGTAATAATCTCTATTCAGTAATTTCATATCTAAAGTATCCAAAAAGAATTCTCCAATAATGAGGTCGTTTGAAATACGGAAATAATACGCTGATGAAATATCTCTCCGTGCTATGTAATATCCTTTTAGGTCTTTCTCTGGGTTTTTATCCCAAACAATACTTACAATTCCGGACGAATCAACTTGGGCAAAAAGCCCCGTTGGTGATTCCGGAGGGATTGAGTCTGAGGCAAAAACGCTAATTGGAAACGATAGTACAGAATAGTTGCTGTCAACAACTACAATAACACGAGCATTGATGGGCAATTTGGAAGGCACTATAACTCTACTACGTACGGAGGGAGATAGCAATGCCGTAGCATCTTGGTAGTGCGAATATAAGCTGTCGGACTGCTGTATTTTAAAGCCTTGAATATATGGTTCCAGTGAATCGCCAAAGGCCCACTCTATAGATAACGTGGTACTATCAATGAGGTTGAAATTCGTAATTTCGGGCATCGAGATTGGCGGAATGCTTTTTGCCGAGACTATTTCTGAGTAAGGGCCTTCGTCTTCAAAAACATCTGTTCCCTTTACGCGGTAATAGTGGGTAGTTTTAAAATCTTCAAGGGAGTCGATGTGCATGACTTTGAACTGCTCTTCTTCAGTGGCATTTAGTATGGCTCCTTCATTTAATTTATGAAAATTTTCTTTATCGTTTTCGGATTCTTCTATGGTATAGGTATTATAAAAATCACGAATTTTTTCGGTGTCCCATTCTAATATTGCCACTTGGTTGCCAGATTTGGCAGTCATGATAGGAGATGGCATTTCTATAATTTGCCCCATTGTAATGGGCTTGGTGTTTTCGGGTTGTACTGTGCCTACGTTCTCTCGTGTAACGTTTATCGATAAAGTGTAAACGTACGTTTCGCCCATAATTGCGGTGGAGTCTTTATAGCCCAAAGTGGCTGCCTGTGCTACATCAAAACTTAAGTCGGCTCCGAGTAAGGCAAACAAGTGCCGTTGATTGGCTTCGTCCATGGCTTGTATGAGGTCGGTTACTACGCGGTTTTTATCATCTAAATACCCGTAAATTGAGTACGCATTTGTAAAATAACGTTGGTCGCCTGAGGCTACTTTCTCACGCCAAAAAGCTTCAGATTCTGGTTTTTTATTTTCAAAAAGCTCTACTTTTTGGTTTGACTTAACATTAGTTCGCTCAAGTGTATAGCCAAACTCAATGCCTTTGTCCCAAGCCGATTGTGAATACGGGCTCCAACGCAGCCAAATGGCACCGTTTTTTGTTTTTCCGATGATGGCTAATTCACGGAAAGCTTCAATACTTATCTCAGATTCTGATTTAGATATTTTTTTCTGACCATAGCTATGATTAGCCAATGCTATACAGAAAAAAAACATTCCTATTATTTTTACTAAATTCATTATGTTTTTTATTGAATATCACTATTATTTTTTTGGAGGTGCTTCAATAGCAGGCTTACTATCATTAGGATCTTCGTCTGTTTTCCAGAATAATTCTTTAATAGCGTAATTTCCATGCGTGAACTTTGCTGTAATTTTCTGGTTGTATTTTTCTTTATTGATAGCTGTATTATATATTCGCCCTGCTCCATCTATTCCGTTATTATACACATATCGTATTTTGGCTATATAGGCAGTGAACTTTAATTCATAGTCTTTGCCTTCTTCAAGTGAAGTCTCTGGCACTACTAATACTGCTTTAAAATTGTTCCCATGATTATAGGTTTGTTTCAAACCACCTGATGGAGATCCTGGACCTTTAATGTTATAATCACCTAGCATAACTCCAGCGTCATCATATTTTACATCATCGAGTGTGATACTGAATTTATAACCTAAACCATATTTGCCATTTACAACAAAGCTTTTTCCTCCAAAAAGGTTTGCTTGTGTAACTCCAGCTATTACGTTCAATTTTCCCCCTTCAAAAAGGTTGATCACCTCGCATTGTGTTCCCATACTGAAATCGACTCCTATTCTTCCTTTAATAGCACCTGCTAACGCTGAATATTTAAAATCGGCGTTGCCTTTAAGGTAGAGAGGCTTAGGAAAACCGCCGCTAAGTGCTAAGCTGAGCTGAGCCTCAAGAAGCGGAACTGTGACTACTGCTCCCCAAAAAGACACCTTAAAGTCAATTTTGCCTTTTGCGTAAGCAATAGCTGTGGCAGTACCATAGAAGCCCGTTCCATATCCCATGCACGTTACATTGTCTGCTAATAGTACGTCCATCCCAACCCCAAAGCCAATGTTATATGAAATGGGGCCTTTTTGAGTAGTTTTAGTGGATTTTTGATCAAATGCAAAACCTATGCCTAAGCCCTTAGATTCCTTAGGAGCTATGCTGTATGCCCTTTTAAGGTCTTCAATTGGATCAAAAGAAATTCGCTTAGCCGCCTTAAGTTCTTTCAATACTTTACTGATACCCTCAGGATAATTACGTGTGATAAGCTTAGGATCTTTAGGCAGTGAGCCACCTACTAAATAGAACTGTATATCTTGTTCTACACCAGCAATAAGGCCCATTGATGGCTTTGTAGTGATTTTTGCTGAAAGTGGCTGCCCTGGCGAGCCAGCCCATAAATGAAACCCATCCGTACATCCAATGCACATATCTACTGTTCCAACTAGCCCTGCATTATTTCCAGTTCCTTTTAAGGTAAAATCACCTTTGTCAATGTTAGCATAACCAGACGCAAGCAAATGAAATTCTTTTTTCTCAAGATTATATCCTGCGTAGCCTTTGATCATTATGAATGTGTCTTGCGTAGAGATATCATCAAAGTCTTCTTCAACTGCATTTTTTAGGTTGTCTAATTCGGATACGTTTACTAGTAAGGGTTTATCATAATATTTACCATCGTAAGTAGATTTTTTTAATGCAGCTATGCGTTCGTCTAATTTGTTTTTCTCTTCACTAAAAAGTGCCTTATCGGCATCGTTTGCATTTTGAAATCGAAGTTCAAGGTCGGCAAGCTCCTGCTGTGCCTTTAATAGGTCGGAGCCATTTTCTTGTTTTATCCTTGTTATGGCTACTAGTGCTTTTTCGTAATCATCTAATGATTGTTTCACACCCTCCATTTGTAATTTAGCAGCCCTCAATTGGTCTTCCGAAGTTTTTCTTGCCTCAGCTGAAATAGGCCCTTTTAATTGACGTTCAATTGCGTTAATGTTGCTTTGGGCTTTCTGTAGTGCAGCTAAAAGCCCTGCCTTATCTGTTCTCTTTACAATAGCTAAGTTTAAGCCAAGCTCAGCTTGGTTCTTTTCTACTCGTAGTGTTTTTTCAGTTGTAGCTAATTCTTCTTTTTCGTGGCGATATTGATACGCTAATATTTTGGCTTTGTCAATCTCAATTTGCTCAGTAGTTTTTCCATTTGTACGGCTCAACTTTATTATTTCATTTTGATATTCACCTTCCGATTTGAAAACTGAAAGGGAAATACCCTTACTTGTTAATTCACTTTCGATATCAGCACCCTTTACTTGCCTTCCTCCAAAGGTAAGTTCCTGATTAGCTGTTTGTTCGGCTAGTTTTTGCTTTGAGGCCAGCTCATCCTTTGCTTTTTGAAAATCTGGATTCAAACGTATCGCTGCCGCAGATTTAGCGGTTTCTAACACCAGTAAACTTTCATTAATTTGCTTTAAAGATAAGTTTTGAAGATTTAAACCATCCGACTCAGAAACAAGACCAACAACGGGAGCAGCTAATGTTGATAAAAACGTCTTAAACTTTTCATCGCTATCCAAGATACTCAAAAGCGGAGCGTTCATTATTTTTTCAGAGGATAGCTGCTTGCTTTTAGCTATTGCTAGATTGCTCTCAGCAGCTATAGTTCTTGTTTAAGATGATATTAATTTTTCTAATGCTAATCTGGCAAGAGCACTTTGAGCTGTACCTCGGCCTCCATTTTCTGCTTCTGTAATAATACGGAGATTTACACTAGGATTTTTGTTAATATCTAAGTCAGGAAAAGTATTTTTTATTGCTTCTAATCTATTAATAACTTCACTTTCCTTACTTACATAATCTACTCTTGAATTAGCAACTTCATCTTGTGCCGTTTGGGTTGCTTTAGTATCGTTTTCCACTTGGGTTATAATTTTATCAGCCTTTTCTACCAAAACTTTTTTATTGGCCTCGTAATTATCTATTACGTTTTTAGCACTTATTGCATTTAAGTAATTTGCTATGTAGCCTTGTTCCCCTATTTTGTATACATTGTCTGGGTTATCTTTTAGCCCCCTTATTTTATTTATAGACTGGATGGTGGCCAAGTACTCTTGGCTATTAGTAATATTGGCAAAATTATCCCTTTTCTCTTCTAGGCCTTTTAGATTAGCTATTGCCCCCCCGTACAGCCCTTTGTCGGCGTCTGTCATTTGTTCTAAAACTGAGTTGCAAGCAGCAGAATTTGCAGGATTACATGCGGACTCTAACTTATACCTTTTGCCATCTTTGCCTATAATTTCTTTTCCTACTAAAACGGCATTTGCTTCATTAATACCATCAGAAATTGCCAAATTGATTTCTTTTTTAATGCTATCGGTATTGTTTGTTTTTGCAAACTCCTCCCCTTTTTTGTTTGCGTTGGTATTCGCCTGTAAGTTTTCTTTTTCTAATGTTTGTACTTTCTCTTCTTGGGTTTTAATTTCGGCAAGTGCGGTTTGTGACGCCTTCAAATTCTGGGATGCCGCAACAGATTCCTGTGTTCGTTTTGATAACTCATCTTCCTCCGATTTTGTGCTAAAATTTGCCACATTCAGATTTGCTAAATCTTTCTCCTTCTGTGCTTTTGCAACGGTAGTGCTCTGATTTATTATTTCATTGGGGTCATACTGTTGAATAATAGCTAGGTTGTCGCTTAAAGCTTTATCTGCTGCTATTCTTTCATTTTTTAAAGCATTTGTTTTATCAGTTGCTTTTGCTAATTTTTCATTGGCGGCTGCAGCAATTATTCTTAAATTCTCTGTTTGAGACGTCGCGTCTTTATATTGATTTTGTTTATTCTCTATTTTGGCCAACTCTGCCTTGGCTGCTGTCAAATCGTTCGATTTTGTTGTGAGTGCCTTGGAAAGTTTTTCTTTTTCGGCCTTAGCTTTCGTTAAATCGGCAAATGCTTTATTCAGAGCAATTGACTTGTCTTTTGCAATGGCACTATTTGTTTCGATTTCAGTTTCTGTATTTACTTTTTTAGTGGGGTCTATTTTAGCTTTTTCAGTGTCTAATTCTGTTTTTTTAGCTTTGGCTATTGCTTCAGCTTCATTTTTAGCTTGCTCCAACGCAATAAATTTGTCTAATTTCTTTTGGGCTTCGGCTCTAAACTCCTCTTCTGCTTTTATTCTGTATATCGTTTTTGCCTCTCTTTCTGCTTTTTCACTGTCATAATCTGCTTTATCTACTTTGCTATTTAAGTCAGTCTCATCTTTTATTCCGTATTTTTTTAATAGGGCTGCTTTGGCTTGAGCAGTGGTAGCATTGTCATATTCAGATTTAATACTTTTAACTCTATCGACATTGGCATCCGCATCAGCCCGAGGCTTTTCTCTGGCTTTACGTTTCATCATATTTTTAGAGATGCCGTCTTTGCTTACTAACGAATTCTCAGAGCCAAATTTGGCACCCATAAAAATGCCAATATCAACTAAACTTAAACCAGGCCCAAAACCCAAGTCGATACCTGCGTATCCCTGAAAAAATTTACCGGAAGTTGGAATATCTGTAATACCCGCCATAAGCATACCGCCCATATAACCCGCAGCTGGGCCGTATTTGCAACCCGTTGCCGAATAATTGCTTGATTGCCCAGCTATTTTTTTCATATTGTAATAGAAGCCTAAGCCAACACCGTTCAATTGCAAGCCTGTTTCGCCTAATGCGTATCCTTTTTGCCAATATAAAAGTGCATCTACGTAGAAAAACGTGTAATTATTAATACTTTTTCCAAAAATAAAATTGGCTTTGAATTCCTGAAGAGCAGCAAATTCGGAGCTAACTTCTAATTGCCCCCGCATCAAAAAAGTACTATTAAACTCAGCCTCCTCTTTATTAATTTCAAAGGTTAGTACACCACCAACTTTTAAAGGACCCAATTGACCTTTAATAATAAGTTTATCAAAACTCCAGTTTCTAAAAGAACTTACTCGGTTTCCGGCTTCATTGTATCCATAGTTCCAGTTGAAGGTTATTACGCCTTCTACTCGAGGTAATTTTGGGGAGAGAGCACTTAAGCCTATGTACGAATCTAACTTTAGCTCCATTATTTTCTTAGCTCTATCGTAAGTGGCAATGATAGAATTGATGCCGACTGGTAAGTTTTGCAGTTTACCAGCAGCAAGAAGGGCAATTTTATCAAAATCAAACTGAGGGGCTTTGTTAAACCATCTAAGTGTTACATTCTCATACTCCAAAATAAGACCCGAAAAATCTGAATCGACTTCGCCAGTATTGATAGCAAGCCCCTCTTTCCCTTTGTTCATCCCCACATTAAGCTTACCATATAATCTAAAAAGTGGCGTAATAGCCCCTGGCTTCCTTGCAGTTTCCATTTCAAATTCAGAATTGGGTGCTGGGCTAGTTTTTCCTCCAAAGAATAATAAAAACGTTGCCTCAGAACGCATTCCAAACGAGGGAGTGTCTGACCCACTCATTGCTCCGGTTATTTTATATTCACCTTTTTCATCTTTATTATTTATTGGTATAATATCTGTTTGAGCTATCGCACTACTTAAAGTAAATGGGTTATTTAAAAGGCCCTCGGTATCAAATTTTTCAAACGCAGATTTACTAATTATAATATCTAATAACGTTAGCTGAAAGCCTATTCCCATCAGTTCTGTTTTGGCTATGGGATTAGTTCGTTTTAAAGCGAAGTAAAGCCCCGAGGCGTCGATAACTAAATCGGAAGCTTTAACCCTTTGTCTTTCTTTTTCAACGTCTTCTCGTAAGTCTTTTGCGTTGGTTGAATTATATTGTGTGGGAATAAATATGGACAGCTCTTTTGCGTAAAAGCCCGTCCATTGTTTCAATGCGGAAGAATTAGTGTTGTTTAAAACGTTTTGGCTTAGGAAAGTTTCAGATGCACTAATACTGTTTTTTTCGCTTAAATCTATTTCGGCTTCACTTATTATAAAACCAATTTTAGTGCTTGATTGCTTTAGGGCAAAAGGTGTTAGGTCGTTTACTTTTAAGTTAATTTTATCTAATTCTTTTGTCTCAAAATCAATAATAGAGCTTACTTTGCCGGCTATTTCGTAACCATTTTCATTTAGTGCAGTATATTGTTCGCTATTCAGTTCAAAACTTCCTTTTAAGCTTAGGCCATCAAACACACCACAATTAATTTTAACTTGACTTATTGTTGATGTCGGGTTGCTTGTTAAAGAGCCACCAGCTAAGCTTAGCTTATAATTGTTATTCGAAAATTCCTGCGTTCCCAAGAGTGCTAAACTGGCATTTCCTGCAAAGCCAGTGCCTGCAACATAGGCTACTTTCTCATTTCCAAAATAGAATTCTTTATCACCAATGTATAGTCGTACATACACTTCAAGCTCGATATGTGTCGGGTAGTAAGTGGCTTTATTGATTGCCAAAAGAGCGTTAGTTGAGCCAGCCATCGGAAAAGCAATGGGTAATGATTGTAAAACAGCGGGTGATATATTAGCAACAATTTTGTTGTTAGTTTCTAAGTCGTCAAATACATTTTTAGCAATTTCTGCTTCTGAATTTAGGGCTACAACGCTAATTGTTTTATGGTTGTGGAAAGTCGTGTAATTCCCTTTTTCTATAGCTACAGAAACTTTGCGAAGTGAGTTATTAAGAGATTGTAACGTTTTAGAGCCTGTAATTTTGATGTCATTATCTTTTGGTATATCGGTAGTGCTTTTCGGCGGTTTTTTGTCGTCAATATCGTTTGCCTTTGCTGCTAATGAAAAAGTAGCAACAAGTATGCAAACCGGCAAAAAAAAGTAAGTGATATATTTTTTCATTTGTATTTTTTTCACAAAACCATGTAATTATTTTCTGCTGAATAGTTTCCTCAATAAAAGAGCGTAGCTGTTTAAATCAATACTGCTGTAGGTTTTTTGGAAGCTTTCTAAAACAGTTATATTCTCTAAATTCTCTTTTTTATACTTCGCAAAAATAGTTTTGAGGGCATCTAGCTGTTTAGATTGATTTTTAGAATTATTTTTTTTGTTACTCAATCCATTTATTTCAACTATTACTTTTTCAATTGATGCATCTTTTTGCTGGAAAATACTGCCTAATTGAACCATAGAAGTTTCTACCTCCGTAAGGGTATTACTTTTCCTTGCTAATTCATCTATCATAAGATCAACCTTATCAAAAATTGTATTAGCTACCGTTTTTAAGGAATCAACCTCTTTCCCAATTTCTATAATATTGCTAGGCACAATGCTATTTCCATTTGTGGTTCTTTCAATTAGGCTCAGTTTATGGTTTGTTGGGCTGCTGCTCAAAAAGCCTATAATTACTTCGTTATATTCGTTTATCTGAAAATCAGGAGAATAATAAAGCTTTACTTTTAATGGATTTGGATTTCCTACGGTTTGAATTTCCGAAAGAGCATATTCTTCATCTATTACCTCTAATTTATGTCCTCCGGCTGTTAGTATATCTCCTTTTTCTACTCCATTAACTTGTTGGTTTGTTGGATTTACTGTTGGGTCTGAACAAGTGGCAGTTAGTGGGTTTGGATTTTCTTTATTTACTTTTCCTAACAATGCTCCAAAATAGCTATTGTAGTCCTTGTAAATAGAGCTTATTTCTAAGTTTTGGGGATTAAATGCTTTATCTAAAACTATAATATTGGAGTAAAGAATTGGCTCGCCACTATAAAAACTTTTCCCCCCAACTCTGAACTTGCCTGTCGAACCAAACGGTATATTTAATAGAGCTTTTTTAGTTACCTGCCCTGTCGCTCCAATATTATCTTCTGTTTTTAATGTTTGAAAATTATCTTCTTTGTCATATTGTATCTGTAACTCGAAGCTTTCGTGCACAGAGGCTCCAGTCCAACTTAATTCTACTTGTCCGCTTTGTGTCCAGGCTGCTGAGGTTAAAATTGGTGCTACATTTTTTTCGTAACGAAAAGTAAAAATTTCACTGTATCCTTCATTTCTGAATACGCCCACTTCGCTCAATCCTTGTTTGGCAATTGACCTAACTCGGAAACCGTAGGTTCGACCAATGGTTAAAGGAGGCAAAGCTGGGCCGTACAGTAAGCTTGTAGAAGGGGTTCTGGCCTGATAAAATGCCGGCTGTGATAAAAACATATTTTGCGGGTTTCCTCTGAAATTATCGGGAATTATCAACTCCGTCAAAGTAAATTCATATTCAACAGTGTTGGCTTGTCTGTGCCTAGGCGACCATTGGAAAAGTATGTTTTGCGGGTTTAGGTACTTTAAAATACTTTGATTCTCTGGAAAATTTAAAATAGGCGGGTCATTTACAACTAACCAAACTGGCGGAGACTGCTCAATTTTAGACAATGGTTTGTTGGTAAGGACATCTATCACTTGAACCGAAAAGTTATAAACACCTTCTTGAAGAACGTTAGCGTAGGCAGAGGGGCTAATTCCAAGACTAATTGCAGTAAAGTATTCCGAAAGCTCTGCTTGTGTAAAAGTTTGAACCGCACCCGGAACCAACGTAAAAATGGGTTTTCCTACAGGCGATAAATTGTTTGAATAGCCGACCGAAGGACCCTTAATGCTGAACTTAAAATATACTTGAGTAGGTCCTAAATTTAAATCACGTAACAATACTTTTAGACTAAGCTGATCTCCCAACGGACTTGCGTAGTCTGACAGATAAACCGGATAAGGCGGCTTCAAATAAAAAGTGCTTTGCACAGGAAAAAACTGAGCAAGTGCATCTTTTGTGGTAAAAAGAAAGCACAAGCCAATTAATACTATTTTTAGATTTCTTTTCATATTAAAAACGGCTCGTAAATCCAACGGTTAATGAAATATATGATTGCTTTTTCACAGTATTGCCGCCAACATTTGTTAGCCCGAAGTTGCCCGTAAAGCCGCTTTGTTTGTTGATAGCGTAATTGGCATTTCCTCTGAGGTTAATGGCTCCGGTCTGAATATTAGCCGTTGGGTCTTTAGAATAAATGTAAGAAATGGAGGAACTAGAGCTTAGTCTATCTTTTAAAAAGCTCTTTTGCATATTCAATAAAGGCCCTAAAGAGTAAGAATTTCCGATGCCTATGGAGTTGTAACTCGTATTTAGGCCAACGCTCATACCTTGGCGTTTTTTAATGTATTGACTGGAGTAAAGTAAACTTGCATTTACAAATCCCGACTCTTGCCCTATTCTTACAATATCTCCTTGTTTGTTTACCGACTCCATCACCGAAAAATTCAGATTTAAGCTCTTTTGGTTTTCTTCGGTTTTTGATAAAGCATAATTTATACTACTCGTAAAATTCTGATTTATTTGCTTATAATTCAGCGTATCAAGCTGCTCAAAAGGATTCAGCTGCTTTATTTCGTCATATACTGTGCTGATAAAAGAATAAGACGTGAAATTGGAGAAGTTGAGGTTGAAATTTAATTTTTCTGATGGATTTGCTTGCACGCCAACCGTGCCCACAACTCTGTTTTGGGAAGATGATTTTTGCCTAGAAAGGTTGTCTTTTTGAAATCCGACACTACTTGTCAAGTTTAATTTACCACTAAACAGGTTTTGAGCGTAGTTAGCCGAGATATTCTGAAAATCATTTACAAAATAATATCCTCCTAGCGTAGTATAATTTGGATCTACTTTCTGATAACTGACACCGATAATACTGTTAAGTTTGCTAAGGTTGGTATTTAGTGCTATTTTGTAACTATTGAAAGTTTCGATGTTGGCATTTCTATTTAGAAACAGGGCAGAGATCGATTTATTAGTATTTCTCTCATTGTTAATCTGTGATTTGTCAGAATTTAAGGCACTTGAGTGGTAATCGCCTGAGAGTTGAAATCTTTTAAACAAAGTGGTGCTAAACTCAAGCCCAACTACCATATTTTCTTTTGCTTGAGGCAGCAAGCTGTCCGACAAGGCTAAAGATTCTTTCTGGTCGAAAGCATTAAAAAGCGAAAAACCCAATGAGTAGTTGTTACCTCTATAAATTGTTTTTATCCCTCTTCCCATTCTATTAAAAGAAGGGGGTATATTTTGATCACCAATAGTAGCTTTTAAAAGACGCCCATTCATCAAACTAATATCCCATTTATTAGGCGTAAGGTTCACACCAATTCCCTGAAATTGATGCCCACTCAATGAGTAAGGTGAAAAGGTGGTAAAGCAAGTCCCGATTTCGGCAGAAACCCACTTATAGGTTGGGCGAAGCGTTGCAAAATTATAGGAGAAAGGTTGGCTATACGTAAACTTACGGTTAGAATAATTTAAGCTAAGGGGAATGTCGAAACCCCAAAAATTAAAATTTACAGTCCCACTCAAAAAATAGCTTATGGGCGGCATACCCGTAATTTTCTGAGAATTGTAAACCACATTAGCATTAAGTGCTCCCCCAATTTTTAAAGGGTCATTTTTTTTTAATTGCTTCAATATCAACATTTTGAGACGAGCTCAAAAATGGAATCGAAAGTAAGAAAATTAATAGTAGTGTTCTAAGCATGCATTTTCAATTATTAGTTTTTAAATAGAGCTCGTGAATGCGTTTAGGCTAGCAATTTCCTATTAACTATAGTACTGTTTTAGTTGCCGAAGTGATGAAACTCATATATATTGAAAACTTTAGAAACAGCAAACTCTTTATTGAGGGTAAAAAAATATTATTCTAAACATATACTATATATTTCGTTATTAAATTGAAATATGATTTTTTTTGAATAAATCACACCCTGTCAGAGTGATAATTGAGATTATAGGGTGAAATAATTCATAATATTTTAGCATGAATTTCAGATGTCGGATAAGTACTAAGCCATTTACCACCATAGGAATGCATCAAAAAGTGTGGGGCAAGTGATTTTTCAATAACTTGAAGAAGTGCAATTCCTTCAGAAATGAAAGCCAGACCAAGGAAGAAATCTCGCCAAGAAATTGCAGACCCTCAAACTGCGATCTATCTTCTGAATATTTCTCCGATGATTTACAGACGTGTCAAGGTCAAAAGAAATATTCACATTGCCGGGCTTCACCACCTTATTCAAATTATTATGGGTTGGGAGAATATCCATTTACACAGCTTCAAAATTTGGGGGATGACGTACGGTATTTCCCGAAGCGGTGGAATGTACTTTCATGATGATTCTTGTAAAATATTTGTCGGAGACTTTGACTTCAAAGTTTGGGACAAATATGCTTATACCGACGATTTTAGAGACCACTGCCAACACGAAATAAGAGTAGAAAAAATAGAATAAACTAATTCAAGTTACCCGTAATGCATTTGTAGGAGTTTAAAAGAAGTTGTTCATTTTGACTATTAAAAGCCTTATATTTATTTGACTACCAATCAGTTAAATATAGATGAACAACTTGACCGAAAGTTGCGGACAAATTTTGAAGACTTTAAAGAAAATCGAACCCAAAACAAATTTTCTGAACCAAATCAGGGTTGCAAAACTATCCGACATTGAGTTGATTTCAGTAGTACTTACGGCTGAATACCTAATCATAGACTCTGAGCATCAGTTATTTAGGAAGCTACCCATTAGTTTGTCCGAAAGGGTTGAACGGTCAGTTTACAACCGAAGGAAGCGGCGATTTTTTGAATACATCGAAGCACTACGTTCGAAGAAGGTGTAGGACAAGTTTGGATATGACTTAAAAAGTGTCAACTTTTGGGCAAAAATGACCGATGTTTGTCAGATATGGAAGATAAGGATAAAGCTGAATTTGAGGCATTATATGCTAAGTACTTAATTTGGAAATCAAGTCAGGAAAATCAGACTGGTGGCTATGACCGGGGTGGCGTACCGCTACGAACGGAGCTTTGTTGAATTTTGCCAAGTCCTTTGATGGATTCAAAAATAGGGTACTCAGCAAAATCATAGCACTTACAGTTATACAACTGATAAATTTGAAGAATGGAAAGAAAATTAATAACATCGAAACCAGTATTATCTAAATGCACTGCGGGTTCATTAGTAATTGAAGATAAGCAAAGTACATATTAACAGTCTTCTTCTCGGCCTCCTGTTTACAGGAATTATTTCCGCGTGCGTTGATCCTTTTGACGTTGATATTTTCGCCCAACGCAGTAATATTATTGTTGATGGAAATATAAATAATTTAGACGAACCGCAGCAAATCCGTATTTTTCGCACCGATGTGATTCTGAGCGATTCAAAAGTTCTGAGTTTACTAAGTTTATTATCACTAATTCGCTGTGAATTGCGGTTTTGGGCATTGAAGTGCGGGTAACAGAAAACGGCACCAACGTTATTAAACTTATTGAAAAATTTCCCGGAATCTACGAAATGCCCATTGGTTTTCAGGGACGAATCGGGAACACATATCAGCTTTCTTTCCGAACTGACAACGGCAACCATTACGAATCAATTGAAGAGGAAATGTTGACGGGACCGAAGATTGACAGCATCTATGAAGTATTTAACCCAACCGGAATAGAGAACTCTTTGGGCAATCCAGGGAGTTTTCCGAGCAATGATATTTACGCCAACTTTCAAGACCCGGTTAATTCAGCAAATTACTACCACTGGACCTGGAAAATCAGGGAACCGCTTACCTACTGCGAAACCTGCAAACAAGGGAAATACTATTTCTACGAAACTGACGATGGAACTACTGGAGATTGTTTCCGCGATTTGACGCTCAACCCGTCAACCATCTACGATTATACCTGCGGCTCGTTTTACTGGTAACAAATTGAAAACACAGAGATAAATATTTTCTCCGATAAAACTACCAACGGCAAAACGCAGATTGGAAAATTAGTTGGGCAAATTCCACAGCATCAATCAAACGTTGCCTGGTCAGCATTCGGCAGCAAGCCCTGACCCCAAAGGCTTATCGTTTCTTCAAACTACTACAAGGGCAATCTATCAATAGCGGAACTTTGGCGGATACGCCACCCGCTCCGATTCGGGGAAATATGGTAAGCCTTACAAACAAACGTGAAATTGTTTTAGGGTATTTCAACGTATCTTCTATAAGCGAAAAACGGTTTATGCTCGTGGCACAGAACAAACAGGGAGGTAAACTAAACGGGCTTTTTGAAGCTTTGAATAACCGCAGCCCGCTACTTGAACCCACCCCAGTAACGAACGGATTGACATTCCACTGGCAATCTGTAAAGAAAGCGTTTTTCAAACTATTATTGCCCCACGAGGCTGGCGGTTTGGCCGATAATGACTAGTGATATTGTTAAATACTCAGATTTTAGTTTACGAAGAAAAAGCTATAACCTATGGCATTAAAAAAGACCATCGTATTTTTACGGTAATCGTTACTTTCTTGGCGTGCGTTAATCCTTACGCCGTTCAGATTCTCTCTTCTAAATCGTACCTTTTCGTGGAGGGAAGTATCACGAATAATGCGAAGCAAAATCCCATCCGAATTGTCCGAACTGACGCTTCCGCTGTTTTTGAGAGTTTAGAATTCAGCAGTACGATTGTAGGTGATATTCGGAACGAATATATTCCACTTAGAGAAAGTTTCCAATCAACTCGAATAAGTGGTGATTACGAGTAAAGGGTTTGATAAGACGATTCGGAAACCAATTCTGGGCGTTACATAAATCAATATGGAAACCATGAAAAAAATACCCGCCGCTTTTGGCGAGATAGGTATTTTACGGGGAATCCAAATGTTGCCCGGTGTAAGTAGTGTCGGAGAAGCCTCCAACGGCGTAAATATTCGCGGTGGTACCACCGACTAAAACCTCACTTTAATGGATGATACGCCCATTTTCAATCCTACGCACATGTTTGGATTATTTTCGGTTGTTCCGCCCGATGCAGGCTTATTGACTAACCTTCCCAACGTAGTAGGAACGGAAACGTAGTACTGCAATCTTACGGCGGTCTCGAACCACGTGTCGGAATCCGGTACGCCATTGACAATACTTCGTCGGTGAAACTGGGTTATAACCTGATGCGGCAATATTTACAGGTAGTGTCTAACACCTTCTGCTAATTACGATAAACCCCATACGTTCAATGCTTCGGTAAACTTTGCAGTTGACAAACACAATTCATTTGGTTTCAATTTTGTATATTCAAGTGGAAGATCCTACACCGAACTAGTCGGGTTCATTAATTTTCAAAACAATATTTATCCTTTCTACGATCAGCGAAATAATAACCGAATTCCGGACTATCACCGCCTTGATTTTAGCTGGAATATTTATAATCCGAGCATGAAAGACCGCCGCTATCAAGACAGCTGAGCGTTCACAGCTTATAACCTCTACGCACGTCAAAGTGTATATTCTGCTTTCTTCCGAACCGAAGATAGATTTGCAAAAACCTACAACCTAAAAATCTTCGCCGCACCCATTCTGTCATTAACGTATAATTTCAAATTTGAGTAACTACGCTTCGCAAGGTTATTATGTCGCAACATTAAGCGATTTGGACTATAAGTTTGAATCCTCGTACTTCACTTTTAAACCTTTCGGATCCAAAGCCAGTCACAGGAAAAGAACACACAAAAACTATGAAGTATATTTTTTTTCTCTTTATTATTCCACTTTCGATATTCGCACAAGAATCTACGGATTTCAAAATTTCGGGTAAAATAATCGACGCTAATACAAGTGCTCCCCTCCCCTTTTCTACCGTAGCTCTTTTTGATTCGGGCACGGATAAAGTGATAGTGACGGTCTTAACCTCTGAAGACGGCTCGTTTGAAGCAAGTGCAAAATCCGGTAACTATTACCTCAAAGTTCAGTACGTTGGTTACGAAGATAAAACGCTTAAAAGTGAATTATTGAGTCCGCTATCACAAGACGAAACGCTCAAAACTATCTCGTTAAGTTCGGGAATCATTTCCTTGCAAGAGGTAGAAGTCAGGGCGGAGAAAAGCCGGATGGAATTTGATTTGGACAAACGAATTTTCAACGTCGGAAAAGATCTTGCCAATGCCGGAAATTCGGCAGCAGATATTCTGGATATGGTTCCGTCTGTAAATGTTGACCCGGAAGGGAATTTGAGTTTACGGGGAAGCGGCGGCGTACGAATTTTGATTGACGGGAAACCTTCGGGCTTGTTGAGTGCCGGAGATACCAAGGCGTTACTGCGAATGCAGGGCGATATCATTGAGAGTATCGAAGTAATTACGAATCCATCCGCCCGCTACGAAGCAGAAGGCGAAGCGGGGATTATAAATATCATTCTAAAGAAAAACCAAAAGAAAGGCTTTAACGGTTCTTTTGGGGTAAATACGGGTATTCCGCACAATCACGCAGCGTCTTACAACCTAAACTACCGACAAAAAGATTTTAACTTTTTCTCCAATTTCGGAATGGATTACCGACGTTCTCCCGGCGGCGGTTTCTCCACGCAGGATTTCTTTGAGGGCGGTACGCTGATTGAATCGTATTCGGTTGATAATGCTTCAAACCGGGGTGGTCTGAGTGGTTATGTCCAATTCGGTACGGATTGGAATATCAATGCGTTCAATACACTGACAGGATCGGTTTTGCTTAAACGCGGACGGGACAAAAACTTCTCCGACATTATTTACACAGATTTCGACGGAATAAACAACGTTCAGACTTTTCGTGACGTGATTGAAAGAGAAAGTGAAAACAATATTGAAGGATCAGTAACTTACAGGAAAACATTTTTGACACCCAAAAAGGAGTTCAACTTTACCTTTAAATACATTCTTGATAACGATTTAGAAGAAGCGGATTACGAGCAATTTGTGGGTACTCGTGATGAATTATCTTTACTACAAAATTCAAGTAATACCGAAAACGAAGCGAATATGCTTTTTCAGGCTGATTTTGTGCAGCCATTTGGAGAAGACAGTAAATTTGAAACCGGACTACGAGCCGCACTCCGTACCATTGATAATGATTTTTTGGTACAAGAAGAACGAAACGGGCAGTTTGAAACACTATCGGGTTTTGACGATAATTTAGCGTACAAAGAAAACATTTACGCAGCTTACGCCATCTTGGGTCACAAAATGGACAAATTCAGCATGCAAGCCGGGCTCAGAGCTGAACTGACTGATATTGAAGCAAGGTTGATCAAATCAAACGTTAATAATGATCAATACTACTTTAGTCTTTTTCCAAGCTCTACAATATCGTACGAAATTGCGAAAGACAATCAGGTTCAGCTGAGTTACAGCCGTCGTTTGAGCCGTCCGTACTTTAGGAGTTTATTACCTTTTTCAAATTTCAACGATCCCCGAAATAACCGTTTCGGAAATCCCGCCCTTCGACCCGAATTTACGAATTCCTTTGAATTGGGTTATTTAAAGTACTTAGAAAAAGGCACGTTTTTATCGAGTATTTACTACCGTAATACCACGGGTGTGGTGGAAGAAATCACCACTGCTTCTGACGATGGGACAACCATACGAACACCCGTAAACCTCGCCGAAAGAGATGCTTACGGTTTAGAAATGAACTACACAGCTAATCCGCTGGAATGGTTAGACGTAACCTCTGATCTCAACTTCTTCCGGGCGTTAGTAAATGGTCAATACCAAGGGCGTGATTTCAACAGCGATACTTTTTCGTGGAGTGGACGAATTACCTCTAAGTTTACACTAAAAAACCGATTAAAAGCTCAGTTTTCTTACGATTATGACGCTCCAGTAAATACCACGCAGGGCAGAAGGTTATCTGTTTCCGCATTTGATTTGGCGGCTTCAAAAGATGTATTTTCTAATAAAGGTACATTTACGATTGCCTGTCGGGACTTATTCAATACCCGCATTCGCCGCTCCATTATTGATTTACCAGAACTTCAGGCGGAGAGCTCTTTTCAGTGGCGACAAGCCCGTTCGGTGGTGGTGAGTTTCAATTATCGGTTGAATCAGGATAAGAAAAATTCCTATGATGTAGGAAGAAATTAAAGTAGCTCGATTTTGTTTCGGGAGAGTTTTACTTTACCGAGCTTTTCGAGTTGTTTGAGTAATCTTGAGACCACTTCACGAGAAGTAGCCAGTTCGCTTGCCAATTCTTCGTGCGTTACGTATAAAATATGCTTGCTGCCCGTAGAAGATAATTTCTTATTTATCAGCTTGAGAAGGCGTTGGTCAAGTTTGGTGAATGCAATGCCGTCAATGGTTTCGAGGAGATCGTCGAAACGCCTTTGGTAAGTAGTAAAAACAAATTCCTTCCAAGTTCGGTACTTGCCCAGCCACTCGTCAATTTTTTCGACGGGAATGGTTATCAGCTTGGTATTTTCTTCCGCAACCGCAATAATTTCGCTCGTTTTTTGCTGTAAACAGCACGTCAATGACATAGCACAAGTATCCATTCCGCCGAGGTAATACAACAGTATTTCCCGCCCATCTTCGTCAGGTCGCATAATTTTAACGGAACCGCTCAATAGAATTGGCACAAAACGAATATAACCACCAAGACGCATTAAGTATTCGCCTTGCTTCAGTTCCATGAAATTACCGACTTGCTGTAACTCTTCGAGTAATGCTGATTCAAAAGACCATTAAAGTGTTTTTCGTAAAATTTGATGGGTTATTGCATAGTGGTCTGTAAGTTGAAAATTGTTTTTGACAATGCACAAAAGAAGAACGGGGTAATAACGGGTATACCTTATTAAACCAAAAACGCTTTAATTTTGGCGTAAACTTCAGCATTATTCAGCAAACCCAAATGACTAACTCCGTAAGCAATCCAAGTATTTTTCTTCTTAAATTGTAGTTGTTTTGCAGGATTCTCGTGCTGCCCCAAAGCACTTTTTATATCAACCATGCTATCGCCGATCACTACGGGAGAAACAATATCAGCTTCCTGTCCGATAACGGCCGCGATGTTATAACAAGATATCCGCTTCGGTAGAGGAACGTGCTGCCTTTGGTCAGCTTTTATTTCAAATCGGTCACTGCCTTGCCAGTCTTCATCAACTAAGTTTCCGTATCTTAAGTCTGTGATGCCGCCACTTCTGACTTTCCCCAATCGGGCAAAAGGTTGTGCGTAGGCAATAGATTCCAAAATACCATCCAAATAATTGCCGGTTCGTTCTAAGGGTGCACCGTGATGAGGTGTTCCTAAAAAGACAATTTTCTTAAGGTGTTTTGTCCACGTTTTCTGCTGTTGCTGACCGTAATACAAAGCACTTCTCGTTACTAAGCCGCCCATACTGTGACCGATAATGATTAGTTCTTGGACGGGAACCGGCCAATGCAGCACCAACTCTTCTAATAATTCATTAAAATCCTGCCCGTTAGTAGAAATATGGCGGCCGCTGTTGTAGTGCAAATAAATGGGCGTTTTACCTGATTCGTTTGCCAATGCTACTCCGTGATTATGGTCTTTTCGAGTCCATTGAATATCATTCATGCAAGAACCGTGTACCAACACCAAAATTTTACCGCTGATGTTCGGATAAGCCGCTTCCAGACTTTCTCTTTCAAGTAAAATGGCCTTTGCCTGGTACCTGAATTGCATGGTAATCTGCAACGGATTTTCCTTTTCTTCCAGATAATCACCCACCAAACCGTTTAAGACGGAACGTAACACTTCACCTTCGTCGGTTGATTTTAAACTTCCTAATACGGGCGTTAATTTGCCTAACGCTTTATCCAAACCGCCACCGATGACTCTGGTGCTCCATTTTACATTATTATACGTGATTCCGGCAATGGCGGTGATCAAATCCTGCACGGGAGTTGATGGCAAAAAAGGAGGATGAACAACCCGCCTGTGCATGGCTTCAACCAAGTCTGTTATACCGATTGTGGCGTCGGTAATTAACTGCGACAGACCTTGCATAAGAGAGCCCGTTTTTATTTTATTTGCCATGATAAGAGGAGTTCTTTTAGAAAAAAGGTGCTTAATTCTGTACCGCCTTTTCTCTGATTGTCTTTTTACCTTCAACGGTTATCTTAGACCCTTCCGCAAGCATCACCGAACTTGGTTTCATATTGGTTAAAAACTCAAATTCCGATCCGTAAACAAGTCCGAAATTAACGTTTACTTCGGCACTGTGTACCGCGTATTGTTGCCATTTCGGGTGAGTAACTTCGTATTCGTTGGTAACGGTTTCGCTTACTTTTGCGTATCCCCAATAATGCTCAGTGATAAATTCAGTTTCGCTGTTTTCTGCAATCGGGCTTTGCTCTAGGGCAGCAACAACTTTGAAAGATTGCCATAGTTTATTTTTCTTCCATTCGTACTCTACGTTTCTGTTTATCTCATTTTCTTCCCAATTGTGCCGCATGGGCATCGTCTCATAATTTTCGTTGTAGAGCGTATTTGCAATAATGGTCAGGGCTGGTTTTGGCACAATTTCCTTGATAAAAACTACGCCCCGTTTCCGTATACCATTTTCAAAGCGTCTGACGTAAAACCGAAGGTTTACTTCTTCAAAATTTACGTGAAATGGGATTTTTATTCCTAACAATTTGACCTCCAGAAACATAAAACCAATTAAACTAACGTAACATTTTCCCTCCCATAAATCAAGTTCTGTACCCACCGGAACGTACTTTTTTAGTATTTCAGGATCTATAACATAATTTGCGATGGCTAATTTCCGCCACTCTGCTTTTAAAAAACTCATTTTTTCTTTTGTTTTAAGGAACTACACTTTGCGACAAAACCTTTAAAAGACTCACGTCTTCCCTCTTTCGCTCTCATCAGGTAAACTGATATTGCACCCCATTAGTTTTCACGTAAAATCAACTTTCGCTCTCTCCAAGCTATAAGTTTTGGGATAAAAAAGTATTATTCAACTTCTGTTTCGATGGCGATTGAAAATTTAACGCCGGATTCAATGGTTTTGTATGTCGATTTTTGGGTTAAATCAGTCGATTCATCCTCGCTATCTGGTAGTCCCAGCCACGGCTCTACGCAGACGTAATCAGCACCTGGTTTTGCCCAAAGTGCAAGATGCGGATAATCTTTAAACCGAACCACAATTCCTTTTTTCTCACCTTTTTTACGAAGTCGGACCCAATCACAGGCGATGTTCTCAAATATCAAAGCATCTTCGTTAAATATCGTTTCCGAAAGTGGAAGTACTTTTCCATCACTTTCAATTTTGCGTTTACGATTTGATAGTAATCCCGACGCTCCCAGTGTACTTACTTGCAAATCAAATTCAGTTGGAAATTCAACAACGTAATCAGATAACTGTATGTCTTCATTTAACGGACAAGCGTACGCCGTGTGTCCGCCACAAGCGAAGGACATCGACACAACGTCCTGATTTTCAACGATATAATTTATTACCAAACGCTTTCCGAGAAGTTTATACTCCACCGAAAACGTAAACTTATACGGGTATTGCGTTAGCGTTTTATCTGAACTTGTTAACGTAAAAATGCAAGCAGATTCACTGAGTTGTTCAAATACTAACTGTTCGTTATTCCGAATAATTCCGTGTTTGGGCATGTCGTAATTCGCTCCGTTATAAACGATTTTGTCTTCCTTTATCTTGCCAATTGCCGGAAATAAAACGGGCGAGCTACTCCCCCAAACCGACGCGTCAATTTGCCAAATGTGTTCTTTTCCCGTCGCTTTGTCTTTCAAAGACCGAATCTCCGCCCCCACCGACTCGATGATGCAGATAAGGTATTCGTTTTCAATGGTTTGTAGCATGTTTTTATTGGTTCTTTCTAATTCTACGGAGCATCATATAAGCACAAGTTACAAACTATCAGCACTTTCCAATACTTCTTAAATCCCAAGCCCACAGTAGATGAAATTCAGTGGTCGGGAAAGCAGTTCACAAAACGACCACACCGAAAGTTTCGGTGTGGTCATCAAAATAGCTACTAAAGGTCAACCATCATTGACATTCACTCTCTCATAAAACTACAAAAAGTAAAGTTCTGCGTGATTAGCAAAGGTGTTTAATGGTCTACATTTACGCATTTTACATTTTTAAACCCTTCCTTAAATTACTCTTTCAGAGCGGTTTGAGCGTACTGTTCTATTTCAATTCCGCCGCATTTTTTGGGACCTTTTCAGAAAAAGTTCCGACAACCATGTAGCTCTGCGAATTGATATATTATTTCGCCGTTTTCAGGTATTTGCTAATTTCGCCCAAATCTGTAAGGAAATGGGAAACTGCCCGATCGTGCCAAAAGTCGAATTTTTTAGGTGGTTCAAAAGCGGTAACATCGCTAACAATCCAAGTCACTAATTTAATCTTTTCGCCGAGTCTTTTTTTCGCTCTTTCAATCGCCGATTTAGAAATATCCAACACCGTTAAATCGGTAAAACCCAGAGCTAATAAATGGTCAACTAAAAAACTGTCACCGCCACCAGTACCAATGATTTCAGCAGACTTAGAAAAGCCAAGCCCTTTAATGAATTTTAAAGATGTTTTGGGAATTGGCTGGTACCAACTAACCTGACTTAGTTCTTTAGTCGTATAAATGGCAGGTTGAACGCACTTAAAAATTCAATTCTGAGATTCAAATCAACGAATAGTACAAGTTTACAATTATAGTTTTGTCTGAAACTAATGAATTGGTGAAAGTTTGAATTTGGTTTTATGTTAGAATAGATGCCTCATTTTAAGGTTTTATCTAAAAAGGATTTTTCTGTAGTATCAAATAGGAACATAAGTTGCACTTTTTTAAGTAGTTTTGTTATACTTTTAAATGCGTTTCACCTGTATAAATGACCTCCCAGTGCTCTTTGTTATCGAATTTAACCATGCGATGGGTGGGGAGAGGTTACTTCAACGTACTTGGGCAAACAAAAGCCGTCGTTTCAAATAATTCCGATTTTTGAATAGCGGCAAAACCTCCCGCTACGTCAACCACTTTAATGCCTCGGGCTTTCAATATGGATGAGGCAATCATAGAGCGGTAGCCCCCAGCACAGTGAATGGTGTACGTTTTTTCGGGGTCAAGTTCTGCCATCTTTTTGTTTATAAAGTCCAACGGAAAATTCACCACGTCCGCGATATGTTCGGCTTCAAACTCGGACGGTTTACGCACATCAATGACGTTAATTTCATTGCCTGCCTTCATTCTTTCAGATAGTTCTTCCACCGGAATGGATTCAATCTTACCCGCTTCGTTACCAGCTTTTTCCCACGCTTCGATACCGCCGTTCAAATACCCTAAAACGTTGTCATAACCCACTCGAGATAAACGGGTGATGGTTTCTTCTTCTTTTCCATCTTCGGTAATTAATAATATTTCTTGTTTCAAATCAGGAATCAACGCCCCGACCCAAGGAGCAAAACCACCGTTTAAACCGACATTGATGGCATTATACACGTGCCCTGCGGCAAAATCCTGCGGATTACGCACGTCGAGCATTACGGCTCCGGTCTCATTTGCCGCCGCTTCAAAAGCTGCCGGACTGAGAGCTTGCGTTCCACGCTCTAAGACATCGTCAAAGCTTTCATAACCTTCTTTGTTCATCAACACGTTTTGCGGGAAATACTGCGGCGGCGGAGCCAAACCGTCGGTCACTTCGTTGATAAACTCTTCTTTGGTCATATCAACACGCAGAGCGTAGTTGAACATTTTTTGATTTCCGAGGGTATCGATCGTCTCTTTGCTCATATTTTTACCACACGCCGAACCCGCTCCGTGAGCCGGATAAACGATAACATCATCCGGCAAAGTCATTATTTTATTACGAAGGGAATCAAACAAGTAACCCGCTAAATCATCGATGGTAATATCAGATTTTTGTGCTAAATCCGGCCTTCCTACATCACCAATAAAGAGCGTATCGCCACTGAATAATGCAGTTTCTTTCCCGTTTTCATCAAGTAATAAATAACAGGTCGATTCCATCGTATGTCCGGGCGTGTGCAACACTTTAATCGTCACGCCTCCTAATCTAAACTCCTGTTTATCAGTTGTTATGGTAGCCTCAAAACCAGTTTTGGCGTTTGGCCCAAAAATGATGGGAGCTCCCGTTTTTTGCGATAAATCAATGTGACCTGACACGAAATCTGCATGAAAGTGAGTTTCAAAAACGTACTTTATTTTAGCGTTATTTTTCGCTGCTTTCTCGATATAAGGTTGTACTTCCCGCAATGGGTCAATAATGGCTGCTTCGCCATTTGACTCAATATAATAAGCTCCCTGAGCTAAACATCCAGTATATATTTGTTCTATTTTCGTAGTCATATTTTTAGTTTACCTACAATAATTTGTGCGTAATAGTTCTAATTCAAAAACTCTTTACCGATAATATATATACTCATAAGTAGTACAAGCCAGCCAAACCCCTTTTTCAATTTCGCCCCAGAAATGAATTTAGACAAGTACGTTCCGATAAAAATTCCGGCAATTGAAAGCCCGGCAAATTGCATTAAGAAAACCCAGTCGATGGCTTGATTGGCAACATCTCCCAAAAATCCGAATAGCGATTTTGCAGCAATAATTAATAAGGAAGTAAACAACGCAAGCGAACCCCCTACTCCGGCTAAAATCCCAGTTTTAATAAAATTCCTCCTTTCAGTTTTTTTCATTACTGACTTGATTGAATAAATATAATGCAAAATCAATAGCCTGCTTTTATATAGCTATATCCTTTTTCTTGTTTAAGTACAATTTCAGCAATACCGACAGGGACAAAAATTACTCCGCTAATAATTTCGCTTTCGGTTACGTTTTTCCGCTTCATCGTATTTTGACAAACGGCAAAAACTACACTATTTTCCATCAAAGCTTGAATTTCAACTTTCACCGAGCTTTTTGCATTCATCATAAACTCAATTGCAGCACAACCTCAATTATTGCCTTCGGCCAATAGTCCAGCACGTTATTTAATTGGCGTATAAGCGACCCGTGTTCTTTGACCGCGTCGGTAGCCATTTGAAACACGATTTTATGTTGTTGCTTTGGGGCAAAAGTGCTGAAGCTTAAAGCAATAAAAACAAGAAATAGAAAGAGGATTTTTGAATAGGTTCAAACGGTCCGTATCTATGCTGCTCTTCAGAATATGAATCGGCATACGGTCCAAAGGGGTGATCGAAAGGTTTACCTACAATGTTTGGCCAATCATTTATTTTATCTTTTTCGGGGCGTATTTGAGAATTTACAAAAGCTGCCAAATCCCACGCTTCTTCGTCGGTGAGTTGCGGGCGTTCGTAGGTAGTTCCGAAGGGCATATTATAACGCACAAATCCCGCAAATTTTGAGTTCCTAAATAGCCCTGCACCGTCATTATAAGCGTATTTCCCCCACAAAGGCGGATAGGTAAATGTTCGACCATCGTTGGCCATCACTCCCTGACCATACGCCTGATGGCAAGACTCGCATTTCTCATTATAAATCATCTGCCCTTTTAATGGATCAGCGGCACGTTTTAAAAAAGCGATTTGGGGCATTTTTGAACCTTTGGGAGCATCTTGACCAATCCATTTTATATACGCCACTATTACCCGCATTTCACGATTAGTAGAATCTAACGCGTGGCCATTCAAACTGCGTTGCAAACAACCATTCACTCACCCAACAATATCAGTTATTTTGGCGGATCTCTTTCTAATCTGCGGATAATTTGCCGCCACACCCAATAAATTATTTCTGTATGGCTGCGTTCCGGCTTTTAAATAACAGTTTTGGCAATTCTGCTCGCTGGTATTTTTCATCACCGAGCCATTAAAGCCGATGTACTGAGCCGTATTTGTCAGTAACTCACGCCCGTATAAAATCTCCGCTTTGTTCGGTTCTTTTATTAAGTCGCCACTCAGACGAAGCCGTCCACGGGTTGGCCATCGGACTAACTGGCTCAACCTCCTCGGTAGTTTGTTCTACTTCATCAGTAGCTAACTCTGCTTTCCAAGAATCCGGAAAATTGAGGTACAAGACGCCCGAAACAAAAAACAATATTACAATAACTGTAAGCAACTATATGAGCTTAACAAACTTTTTAAAAGACGAGTCAAAATGATTTTTCACGAAAATATAGCGTTTATAATCAATTCAAAGATAGCACTGCCAACTAAGGTATTTCGTGATATTTCTCACACTTAAACATTATTTTCAAAAATAAATCGTTTTTCCCGCAAGTTTTAGAAGCCGTTCGCACCTAACGGTACATAACAATAAACGTGATACAATATTTTTATGAAAATTAAATCGAATCTCCTACCAATACTTTCGGCCTTGTGTTTTTTATTCGTCTCGTGCGAATCTGACACTATGGAAACCGAAGAAGTTAGCAATGCAACCCTCAGTTCGGCCTTTGTCGAGTTTGACCAAAATAATACTGATATATACCTCGACGGCTCAAACGTTGTAATCGAAACTAACGGTTTGCCCAATCATACGACACCTTACTGGGGAACTGGCAACGCCTTATATGTAGCTCCTCAGGATGGCTTTTCAGCAACACCAAGTTTAATAACGGGCTTCAACGGGTCGGCTACCTTAATGGTTTCAGCAAGCCCTAAAAAGGCAAGTTCTCCCTCTAACACTTCGTTAGGTGCGATCGGAATAGCAATTAGCGGTGCGGCAATATATAATGATTCAGAAGGAAACGGACCACTGAGCGGTGCAGCAGTATCGTTAGATTATACAGGTGCTCACATTGGACCGTCGGCATACCACTACCACACTGAGCCGTACGCCTGGACTAACAATGACGATAAGTTAGTTGGTATCATTGCGGATGGTTTCTTCATTTACGGCAGAAAATGCAATTCAACCGGTGCAACCGCGACAGGTTTAGATGCTTCCAACGGGCATACTACAACTACACAATATTCTACCGAGGCAACTTACCATTAC
Organism: Spirosomataceae bacterium; assembly: GCA_047630355.1. GTDB lineage: Bacteria > Bacteroidota > Bacteroidia > Cytophagales > Spirosomataceae > JANQUM01. The sequence continues at coordinate 32,012 of JBLHXN010000006.1, forward strand.
CACATCGATAATGATCTATACATCAATAAATACTATGTCATTTTTCCGGGACAGTATCAAGGTACACCAAGCTCTATTCGCTAAAGTTGTACTTCTACTCCTTGTCGGAAATACGCTATTGAGTTGCCAAAATGGCAATTCAATAGTTATAGACCATGAAGAGTACCCAAAAGAGCAACTCGAGTTAAAACCTTTGGAAGGAAAATGGTACGCCAGTAATAAGCCCCTTAATGGTTTCGCGGTAACATATTTCCCAAACGGAAAGCTATCAGAAAAAACTGGTTTTCACGAAGGAAAACGACAGGGCATTTCACAAAACTGGTACGAAAACGGGCAACTTCGCTATGAAGTTTTCTATCAAAAAAACCGTAAACATGGAATAACAAAAAACTGGAATCCCGAAGGTACATTGATTAGCGAGTCAAATTTCGTCGATGGCGTTGTGCACGGAGTACAAACCCAGTGGTATCCGAGTGGAAAAATTTTCAAACGAATGAATATCGTAAACGGTATAGAAGAAGGCTTGCAACAAACCTGGTGGGAGAACGGTAAACTCTACGTCAATTACGAAGCCAAAAATGGACGAATATTTGGCTTAAAACGCTCTGCACTTTGCTACGAATTAAAAAATGAAGTAGTGCAGAAGTAATGAAAAGCAAAAGAAGAAATGTTGAAATCTGCGAAAATCACCAAAATCTGCGGGAGAAAAAACATAACTATGAATCAAAATAGAGCAACGTGTTTAATGCTATTTATTGCTCAAATTCTACTTTTTTCCTGCTCACAGCAAAAAGAAACGGCAAACGAAGTTGAAAGTCGTGTAGAAAATTTACCATTTTTCAACGAAGCCTCTTTTCTTCCAAAATGGATAATTCCTGAAAGCGATTCACTCAACAACTTTCACAAAATTCCAGATTTTAATTTAATAAATCAGGAAGGAGATTCGGTTTCCCAGAAAAGCCTTGAAGGTAAAATCTACGTCGCTAATTTCTTCTTCACGAGTTGCCCGGGAATTTGTCCTCAGATGACTTCCAATATGCACATTTTGCAAGATGAGTTTTTAGACGATGATTCAGTCATGCTGATTTCGCATTCCGTCACTCCTAACCGTGACGACGTAGCAAAGCTAAAAGGATACGCCGAAAAACGAGACATCAACAGCAAACGCTGGTATTTACTGACCGGAGATCGGGAACAGATTTACAACTTGGGAAGAAACGCCTATTTCATCGAGGAAAACATGGGTATTGAAAAAACAGTCGATGATTTTCTGCACACCGAGAATTTCGTACTCGTCGATAAGAACAAACACATTCGGGGCATTTATAATGGTTTGAATAAAACCTCCGTACAGCAATTAACTACTGATATTAAAACACTAAAAACAGAATGAAAAAACTAATAATCACCGCACTTAGCTTTCTTGCACTAAACTTTGCAGCTAGTAGTTGTGGGAACAAAAAAGCCAAGCCGCAAGTAGAGCGTTTATTTACCCAAATGGATGTCAATAAAGGTGGGGAATTATCTAAAAACGAGGTGAAAGGGCCTCTTCTCGACGACTTCCTGAGAATCGACGCCAACTCAAATGGCTTTCTGACAGAAGAAGAGGTAGCCGCAGCGGCTCCTCGTAACGGAAATGGCCAAGGCCGACCACCAAGCGGTCAAGAAGGACCTCCGAACAAACGATAAGGATTATAAATTAACCAAAAAGTGCACATTTGTTTGTGCACTTTTTGGTTAATTCCGCACAAGTATACGTGCAGAAATTATAGCACTCTCCCCTTCTCAGAGGGGACACTGACAAAACGAAGTTTACTTACCATTCACCGCCAAAACCCACTCCCTCGCATTCGTAAATGCTTCAATCCACGGTGAAACCCCATCGTATTTTCTCTCTTTCGGGTAATACGCCCAGTTCCACGGAAAAATAGAACGCTCGATGTGAGGCATCATTACCAAGTGCCTTCCGGTAGCGTCACACATCATTGCTGTGTTAAAATCGGAATCGTTTGGATTGGCCGGATAAGCTTCGTAACCGTATTTCGCTACAATATTATATTCACTTTCTGCCTGCGGTAAATTGAATTTTCCTTCACCGTGCGATACCCAAACGCCAAGCGTTGAACCCGCCAACGATGACAGCATCACCGAGTTATTTTCCTGAACGGTTACGGAAGTAAAAATACTTTCGTGTTTTTGCGATTTGTTATGGTGTAGTTTTCCGTGAATTTCGTGGTCAGAATTTATCAGTTCTAATTCCATAAATAGCTGACAGCCGTTACAGATTCCAACCGAAAGCGTGTCTTCTCTAGCAAAGAATTTTTTCAACGCCGTGTTCGCTTTTTCGTTGTACAAGAACGCTCCCGCCCAACCTTTGGCCGAACCCAAAACGTCTGAATTTGAGAAACCACCAACGGCCCCTATAAACTGAATATCTTCCAGCGTTTCACGTCCCGAAATCAAATCAGTCATGTGAACGTCTTTCACATCAAAACCTGCTAAATACATTGCATTTGCCATTTCCCGCTCAGAATTACTTCCTTTTTCACGAATAATAGCGGCTTTGGGACGAACCCCCATCCCAGCCTTCCCCTTGTTGGGGAGGGAGTTTTGTTCGATGTTTTCAATTGAAATTTTACTTGCCAGAATTCCCGGTACGGGATTGTTCTCGACTACGCTCGAACTGACAGCATCGTTATTAAAATCTCTTCTATTCGGAAAATTAAACTTCAACGGCTGATCTTTGTAATTCTTATAACGTTCTTCGGCAGTTCCGTTAGCTGATTGACAGCGGTCTAATAAATAAGATGTTTTGAACCACACATCACGTAATTCGCTTACATTCAATTCAACTATTTGGTCGAAGTTTTTGATCGAAACCGCATTCCCGATTTTCGGTTGACCAATTTTTACTAGGTCAATATTATTTTCGGTGAAAACTTTTTCAACGCTTTCGTCGGCTTGAAAAACGACGGCGATATTTTCGTTGAAAAGAGTTTTTACGAAGTCTTTTTCATTGAGCGATGTCAAGTCAAATTCTGCTCCTAAATCGACATCGGAGAAGCACATTTCCAATAAAGTAGTGACTAATCCGCCGCTGCCAATGTCGTGTCCGGCTTGAATTTTATCAGCTTTGATTAAATCCTGCAATACATTAAATGCACTTCTGAAATACGCCGCGTCCTGAATATTCGGGACTTCGTTACCGATTTTATTCATAATTTGAGCGAAAGAACTTCCTCCTAATTTAAACGTATCTCTTGAAAGGTTCAGGTAGTAAATATTACCACCGTCGCGTTGCAAAACGGGTTCAACAACCTGCTTAATATCGGAGCAATTTCCCGCCGCCGAAATGATGACCGTTCCCGGAGCAATGACTTCATCATTCGGATACTTTTGTTTCATCGAAAGCGAATCTTTACCCGTTGGGATATTGATTCCGAGTTCAATCGCAAATTCCGAGCAGCCTTTTACAGCCTCGTAAAGTTTGGCGTCTTCACCTTCATTTTTACACGCCCACATCCAGTTTGCCGAAAGTGAAACGGACTTTAATCCGTCTTTTAACGGAGCAAAAACAATATTCGACAACGCCTCGCCGATTGAGTTGCGGGAACCCGCCACCGAATCAACCAAACCAGAAATTGGTGAATGCCCAATACTCGTGGCAACGCCTTCTTTCCCCTTATAGTCAAGAGCCATTACGCCCACGTTGTTCAGCGGCAATTGTAGCGGTCCGGCACATTGCTGCTTGGCAACTTTTCCGCCTACGCAACGGTCAACTTTATTCGTTAACCAATCTTTACACGCCACTGCTTCGAGTTGCAAAACCTGTTCAAGGTATTTCTGAATTTCATTTTGAGAATATACTAAGTCGCCATAGTTAGAAACAACTTTTTTATCATTCATGACCGTTTTAGGCGAACTGCCGAACATATCGCTAATAGCAAAATCCATCGGTTTTGCTCCGGTTGATTTTGATTCAAACGTAAAACGGTGATTACCCGTCACTTCGCCGACAGTATACATCGGTGAGCGTTCGCGATCGGCGATACGTTGCAAAGTTTCAATGTCTTTTTCACCGATAATCAAGCCCATTCTTTCCTGAGATTCGTTACCGATAATTTCTTTTGCGGAAAGCGTCGGGTCGCCAACGGGAAGCTTGTCTAAATCAATCAAACCACCAGTTTCTTCTACTAATTCGGACAGGCAGTTTAAGTGTCCGCCCGCTCCGTGATCGTGAATCGAAACAATGGGGTTGTATTCAGCTTCCACCATACCACGAATGGCATTGGCGGCACGTTTTTGCATTTCAGGGTTAGACCGTTGCACCGCATTCAGTTCGATTCCCGAACCAAATTCACCCGTATCTGCTGATGAAACCGCCGCTCCGCCCATTCCGATTCGGTAGTTTTCACCGCCCAAAATAACAACTTTATCGCCTACTGTTGGCTTATTTTTTTGAGCGTGTTCGGCTTTCCCGTAACCGATTCCCCCCGCCATCATGATTACTTTATCATAGCCGAGTTTACGACTACTTGGTCTTTGACTGTTCTCGACCGCCCCGCGGCCCGGTCCGCTCGAACTGACGCCTAACTGTCCTCCTAAGCTTGTCGAAGGGTTATCGAAGTGCTCATGTTCAAACGTTAGCAAAGACCCCGCAATCAGCGGCTGACCAAATTTATTCCCAAAGTCAGATGCACCATTGGAGGCTTTTATTAAAATATCCATCGGTGTTTGATAAAGCCACGGGCGTGCTGCCATGCCATTTTCCCAAGTGCGGTCATCCTGAGCGGGGTCGAAGGACAACAAACGGGAGTACGAAGTCATGTAAACGGCAGTACCGGCTAAAGGCAACGAACCAATTCCACCCGCCAAACGGTCTCGTATTTCACCACCCGCACCCGTTGCCGCACCATTGAATGGTTCAACGGTTGTAGGGAAGTTGTGGGTTTCCGCTTTCACAGAAATGACAGATTCAAATTCAGATTCCTGATAAAAATCAGGCTTATCAGCACTTTTAGGTGCAAATTGAGTAACCGTCGGACCTTTAACAAAAGCGACATTATCTTTATACGCCGATACAATATCGTTCGGATTTTCCTGTGACGTTTTTTTAATTAATTTAAATAATGATGTCGGTTTTTCTTCACCATCAATCACAAAAACGCCGTTGAAAATCTTATGACGGCAGTGTTCAGAATTTACTTGTGAGAATCCAAATACTTCCGAATCAGTTAGCTTTCGATTCAATTTTTCGGCTAAATCTTCTAAATACTTGACCTCTTCTTCATTTAGTGACAAGCCTTCCTGCTTATTATACGCAGCAATATCCTTGATTTCCTGAATTGGTTCTGGCAACACATTTATCGTATAAACTTCCTGATTCAGTTTACCGTACTTCTGTGAAAGCATCGGATCAAAATCCGTAAAATCAGCGGCAACTTCTTTGAATTCTTCAATTCTGATAATTCCCGCAATACCCATATTCTGCGTAATTTCCACAGCATTGGTACTCCACGGCGTGATCATTGCCGCTCGTGGACCAACAAAATTTGCCGTCAGCTGTGCTGAAGTATTATTTAACTGAGTATAAATATGACTATCAGGAGAATTAAAAAGCCAAAGCAGTTTTTGCGTGTCTTCGGTTGTGAATATTTTTGAAGATTGAACGGCGAAAACAGTGCTGCCTTGTCCGGCGAAGAAGTGGATCATCTGATTTAAGGTTTTATGTCGGATGTTTGCCGTGGAGACTACGAACAATTGATTCCGGCTATTGCTTGATTATTCGCAAATTTAACGGATTTGACGGAAGCATTTTAGTTTATGTCTTTTAAAATATCCGAACCTCTTACCTTTTTATTGTCAGCCATACAGCCGTTCTTTGCTTAATGAAGTCAGGAAACGAACGCCTCTCGGCAGAAAAAAGCCAGTTACATCCTCGCAACCGAAATCGAAAGCCTTACGATTTTGAAAAATTAATTTTGGTCAAACCAGAGTTACAGCACTACATGAAACTGAATAAATACGGCGTAAAATCGCTTGATTTTGCGAATCCGGATGCCGTTAAACTTCTGAACCAAGCGTTACTTCATTATTATTACGGAATAAAAAATTGGAATTTCCCCGACGAAAATCTTTGTCCGCCCATTCCTGGTCGAGCAGATTACATTCATTACATCGCTGATTTATTAGCTGATAAAAACAACGGAAAAGTTCCTATCGGAAACAAAATTACAGTTTTAGACATCGGAGTTGGGGCAAATTGCATTTATCCGATTATTGGTGTGGTGGAATACGGTTGGAATTTTATCGGAGCGGATGTTGATGAAAAGTCAATTCAGTCGGTTCGACGAATTATGGAAGCAAATGAGCAACTTTCGGGTAAAATCTCCTGTCGTTTACAATCTAATCCGAAACACATTTTTGCAGGAATTATTGAACCATCTGATAAAATTGATGTGACGATATGTAATCCACCGTTCCACGCCTCAGCGGACGAATCCATCAGCGGAACTCGCCGAAAAATACGAAGCCTTTCGGGTAAAAAAATGGCGAAACCTGATTTGAACTTTGCGGGTGTTAGCAGTGAACTGATTTACGAAGGCGGTGAGTACAAGTTCATTCACAATATGATTACCGAAAGTAAAGAATTCACAAAAAATGTGCGTTGGTTCACGACGCTCGTTTCGAAATCGTCCAACCTGAATGGCATCTACAAATTATTAGAGGAAGTAGGAACCACCGAAGTAAAAACTATCTCGATGGCAACAGGAAATAAAGCGACTCGGGTTGTAGCGTGGCGGTTTGATCAATAATATTACTTAGGAACACCAATCAGGTAAGCAATTGATACGCCAAACATAGTACGTTCTTTTCCGTGCTTCCAATCATATTTCTGTTCTTTATCGGCGGCGTTTGCCAATTCACCCAACTGCTCAGGCGTGTGTAAACGCAGAATAGAAACGACGCCGTCCCACATAGTGTAAAGCGGAATAATTGGAATGAGGTAGGTGAATAATAATCGACTCCATTTAAACGGACGAATAAACGGCGTGAAAAGAAAAAACATAATTGGGTGAACAATCAAAATCAATAATACCATTGACCAGTTTTTGCTTCCGCTATCAAAAAATGCCAGCGGCATTCCGCTCTCGGTTATGTTAGAAATAATTGCTTTGACTTGCTTGGGACGAAAGTGGTGAACAGCAGAAAACATCGTGCGTAAACCTCTTAAATTGCTGTTATCTTTTAAAATATCAACTGGCACGTCTATGTACGTTATTCGTGAATCAGTTCGTTGTTTAATACTCTTATACGCCTCAACGTTCGGAAATTTATCAGAAAGTATAAACTTTACGGGTGTGCTATTTGCGAGTTCCATCCGTGCTTCGTCCACCAACTTGCTAACAGACTCAAGCGGTCCACCGTTGCCAGAACATAAATCCAACACTTCATTATAACCCGTTCTACTCAAAACATTTTCAATCAGCGAACCAGCTGGCTTGTACAGATTGAATGTGTTGAAGATAAAGCCGAGGAAATCAGTTCCACCATCCCGAATGACGGCGGGAAACCACGGCTGGTCTTCAAGTTCTATTAAATGAAATCTCCTCACGTTTATAATTATATTTGGAAATATATGCTAAATCTAAGAAGTAAATTGAGCTTATGTTAATGGTTTACAATGCTACTAAATGTAGAATAGGTATGTTTATATAAAAATACGTACCGAACGACGATGAAGACTTATTCATACTTATCGAACAACTGGTTTTAAGCGTATTCTATCTACATATCTATTACAAAGGAGTTCTGATGCAGCGGCCTCACAAGAAAAAAGCCGCGATTTGATTCGCGGCTTGTAGCTAATTTTCGAAAAGGCTCTTGTCTAAATTCTCATATCTTTGTTAATGCGGTAATTTATCCTGAAAATATCCGTACGTCCACGTTCCGAAAATGGCACTAAAGAGCGTTATAATTATGACCATATAACCGCTGCCAATTTGGGCAAATAATGGTCCCGGACAAGCTCCGGTAATTGCCCAGCCAAAGCCAAAAATCAAGCTTCCGTAAATATAACCTTTGTTAAAAACTTTGGGCTTGATTACTACGGCTTCTCCGTCGAGTGTTTTTACATTGAATTTCTTAATCAGAAAAACTGAAATCATTCCGGTGATAACTGCACTTCCAATGACGCCGTACATGTGGAAACTATCAAAACGAAACATTTCCTGAATTCTGAACCAAGAGATAATCTCGGCTTTTACGAAAATGATACCGAACAGAATACCCATAATCAAGTATTTCACATTCGATAAAACAACTATTTGACTCTCATTCGAATTGGGCTTAACCACCTCAAACGAAACTTCTTGTGTTTTATTTACTGACATAACTTTTACTCTATCTTAAAATAATGAGAATATAAACGGAAGCCCGAAATGTGTCATCAGGAAACCTCCGAGCATAAAAGTACACGTTGCTACTAATGAAGGCCACTGCAAATTTGATAAGCCCATTATCGCGTGACCAGAAGTACAACCATCAGCATAACGAGTGCCGAAACCAACCATAAAGCCACCCAACACGAAAAATATCAGCCCTTTTAGTGAGAAAACATTTGCGGTATTAAATAAATCAGCGGGCATTAATCCAGAAAAAGAGGTGACTCCTAAGGCTTTCAAGTCCTGAATTGTAGCATCTGCGATAACAATTTCATCAGGATTTGAAATGAATGTCACCGCAACAAAACCGCCAATCAGGATTCCCAAAACGAAGAACAGGTTCCAAGCTTCTTTTTTCCAATCGTAATTAAAGAATGAAATATTAGCGGGAAGACAGGCGGCACAGATATGTCTGAGTGAAGACGACACGCCGAAAGATTTATTACCGATCAGCAACAAAGCGGGTACGGTTAAACCAATCAACGGGCCCGCGACGTACCACGGCCACGGCGATTTTATTAATTCTATCATTTCTAAGTTGTGCGTTATATTAGAAAGATATACGAATTAACTCTATCTAAAGTTCACAAAAAAAACGACACGCTGAAGCGTGCCGCTTTTTTAAAATATTATTATTTATTAAATCAAGCAGGCTGTGAATTCATCACTTCTGTTTGCTTACGAATAGACTCCATGTGAATCAGTTTGAATAATTCTTCCACGGTTTCACCGTACAGGTTCAGAGAATTCCCCCACTCTACGCGGCTTGTATGTACGTTTTTCCAACGGTCAAGTTGAAGAACGGCAACGTTATTGTCACGCTTGTGCTCTCCTAATTGCTCAACTACGTTCATTCTCGCTGCAAGAACCTCCAGTAATTCACGGTCAAGATTATCTAAACGCCCACGTAAACGATCCAATTCTGTTTGAAAATCCTCACTGTACGTTTCTTTTCTAAATTCAATTTCTTTGAGCATTTCACCCAACGCTTTTGGCGTAAGTTGTTGAGCGGCGTCAGACCACGCTTCGTCCGGATTACGGTGCGACTCTATAATAAGTCCATCATAATTCAAATCCATTGAGCGTTGCGTTAGTTCTTTTAATAAAGAACGCTTTCCTGCCATGTGGCTTGGATCACCAATCATTGGAATGTGCGGAAAGTGCGTTTTGAACTCAACAGCAATTTGCCACATTGGTGAGTTGCGGTACTTCTGCTCTTGTGCGTTAGAAAACCCACGGTGAATAGCTCCAAGCTTATTAATTCCAGCACGGTGAATTCTTTCAAATGCACCTACCCAAAGAGCCAAATCCGGATTAACGGGATTTTTAATTAATACAGGCACGTCTACGCCTTTCAATGAATCTGCAATAGCCTGCACGTTAAACGGGTTAACTGTAGTACGGGCTCCGATCCAAAGTACGTCAACATCGTATTTCAGAGCTAATTCCACGTGTTCGGGCGTTGCCACTTCACACGCAGTTTTTAATCCGGTTTCGGCCTTAGCTTTTTGCAGCCAAGGCAAAGCTTCTTCGCCTATTCCTTCAAAACTACCCGGCCGCGTCCGTGGCTTCCAAACACCCGCACGTAAAACGTGAGCGTATCCTTCTGCCGCAATCTGGCGGGAAGTATCCAAAAATTGATCTTCGGTTTCGGCACTGCACGGGCCAGCAATCATTAGTGGTTTGCCGTTGGTTTCAATCCAACTGCTAAGAGGAAGAACATTTAAATCTGCTTTCATTTGTCAATTTCTAAAACTATGGATTAAATAAATTGGTTAGTACTATATTTGCGTTCTTTTTCGGGTCAATTAAGACTTAAACCGACGGAATGTTACCCGATTTAAAACAATTAATGTATACACTCTAATCAAAATTAACTGGATGAAACTTAATTCAGGATCAAATTACGATCAAATCAATTTCGATGATACTTACGTGACATTTGCCCATTTATCAAACCAAAAATTGCGTAAAAAATATGTGATATTTTGGCTGATGAATCAGAATTGGATGGTAAAGATAGGTACTTTTTTACTAAAGCTTGCATTCAAATTAAGGCTACCAATCAAATATTTAGTAAAAAATACGCTGTTTGAACAATTTTGCGGTGGTGAAAGTATCGAGGAGTGCCAAAGTGCAATAAATAATTTGGCTCAGTTTGGAGTGGGAACAATCTTAGATTACTCGGTTGAAGGTGAAGATAACGAAGAAGATTTTGACGCAACCGTAAACGAACTGGTACGTACCATTGAAACGGCTTCTTCTCAACCTGAAAAAATTCCGTTTGCGGTCTTTAAAATTACGGGAATTGGCTCGTTTGATATTCTTGCAAAATATCAAACGGATAAAGATTCACTTTCAGAAGAAGAAAAAGTAGCTTTTAGACGTATTAAAGACCGGGTAAGCTTTTTGGCGAGCATAGCGGCTTCCCGCAATGTCCGGCTCTTTTTTGATGCTGAAGAAAGCTGGATTCAGAACACAATTGACGAGCTGTGCTACGAAATGATGAAATTACACAACACAGGCGAACGGGTAATTATCTACAATACTTTCCAGTTTTACCTGAAAGCCAGTCACGGAAATTTAGTGAATGCTACCGAAGCCGCACGCTTGGGTGGCTACAAAGTCGGGGCGAAGTTGGTCAGAGGAGCTTACATGGAAAAAGAACGCAAGCGTGCCGAAGATATGGGATATGATGATCCGATTCAACCCGACAAACCCACCACCGACGATGATTTCAACCGTAGCATGATATACGCCATTGATAATTTGGATATATTTGCCATCTGTCTTGGTACCCACAATGAGGATAGTTGTAAACTCTGCATTGAAACCATGCAGCTCCGTGGAATCATGCCAACCGATGAACGAGTATTTTTTGCTCAATTACTGGGTATGAGTGATAATATCTCGTACGGCGTTGCTTCGGCTGGTTTTAATTCAGCCAAGTACGTACCCTACGGTCCTGTTGAGGCAGTAATGCCTTATTTGTTGAGACGCAGCGAAGAGAATACGTCAGTTTCGGGTCAAAGTAGCCGGGAGTTTTTATTAGTCAAAAACGAAGTTAAACGAAGAAACGCGAGGTAATCGCAAACTAAATTTTAATGAAGTCTCCGTACAAATATTTTATATTAACCGCAGTTTTAGTAATCATCGATCAGGCAATAAAAATGTGGATGCAGTACGATGTGCTGCCGAATCATTACGGAAATCTGCCAGTGATACCAGATATTTTCGATTTCCACTACGTACTAAACCCCGGAATGGCATTTGGCATGGAGCTCGGCGGCGATTATGGAAAATTATTCCTGAGCATTTTCCGACTTCTCGCAACTTTGGGTATCGGTTATTACATAATTCATTTATCGAAAAAAGATGCCCACGCTGGTTTACTTTGGTCGGTGGCGGCAATATTGGGTGGGGCATTGGGTAATGTAATCGACAGCACGTTCTACGGCGTCTTCATCGAAGGAAATGTTATTTCTGGTTCATCATCGCCTTGGTTTCACGGTCAGGTAATTGACATGTTTTACTTTGAATTTTTTGACGGTTTCTGGCCGGAATGGATTCCGGTTTGGGGAGGTTCGTATAACTCTACGCCAATCTTTAATTTCGCAGACGCCAGCATATTTTGCGGAGTAACTTCCATTATACTTTTCCAAAAGTCTTTTTTAGATCCTGTAGAACCCCCTTATATAAAAGACGCAACGGAAATAAATATGCTCAGTCCTGAAGACCAAGCTACGTTAAAAATAGCAGACGACGATTCGGAACATATAGTTAATGCTGCTCCCGAAGCAAAAATAATTGATTCGGAAAACAGCATTACAAACGATTCTATTGAACCAAACAAGCCACAAATAGACAGTCCGGAGACTAAATAACTTCAACATTTAATTTTATGACGCTCACAAAATCACAAAAAACGATTCGCTTTACGCTTGTAATCGTATTATTTCTGTTAATTTTTATGCCCGCTCAAATACCAATTCAGGCTTTAAAAATAGGCTTTATCGTTGGTTTAGGAGTATTTTCTTTAGCACTTCAGTGGATTATTTCTCGTCAAACGCCTACAGGAAGTCTTCATACTCAAAGTCTTATTCTGATGGTTTTAACCATTGGCATTTGCGGCATTTTATTATTCATCTAAAGTTTAGATTGGTTCCAGCAAAAATGCCCCAAAGTAGTTTTACTTCGGGGCATTTTTGCTATCCGTAATTTCTATCTAAACTTACTTTTGAGTGGAGAACGGTATCACTAATTTTTCACCCCGTTGGGCAGAATTTTTTGTTCTTCCGTTTGCTTTCATCAACGCCTGAAGAGATACGTCGTACTTTTTAGCTACAACCCGTAAGATATCACCTGGTCCAACGGTATGAATGGCCTGCACCGGAACTGTAATTTTGGTAATGTTCACTTTAATATTAGATGGATCTACGCTTGAATTATAACTTTTCAACGTACTTACCGACACATTGTATCGATTTGCAATCGAATAAAAAGTTTCGCCGCTCGCTACTTTGTGCGTGTGACTGGCTTCGCCCGTGTTGGTATTTGATATAATCGGTTCTGGTTTACTTACCACTGCCTCTTCCGGAACAGTATTCTCATCCGTAGCCACACCAGAAGAAGGTAGAGAGATATCCGGTAAGTTTTGTGAAGGTTTATCATCATACTCCGCCGCATCATCCGCCTCTTCCATCTGAGCAGATACCACATCAGGTTGAGTTGGAATCATTTCTTCGGCATTCGAAGGCGTATCATTTAGATACTGCCAGCCGATGAACAGCAGTAATACAATTATTCCCAATAAGATAGCAAGAACTGCTTTTGGAAGCGTACTTGAACCTTCAGCGGGAGGCGGATTTTTCTGATTTCTTCTTTTTTCAAATTCCATTATAGGGACATTTTAATTCGGCACGTGGGCAAATCAACATTGCATACATTCTTGCAAGTATTCAGATACCCTACTTTTGTGAGCAAATATAAGTTAAGTTAGTAAAAGTGGCTAAAAAAACAGAGAGTTAGTTACTTTACACCATTTGATACACTTCTCACATTTTCGCTCATTTTATTGACCGCCGTTTTCATTTCTTCTTTAAAGTTTTCGAGTTTTTCGCTGACTGATTCATCAGCAACCGCGACTATTTGTGCCGCAAGAAGTCCCGCATTTTTAGAAGCATTCAGGGCTACGGTGGCTACCGGAACGCCATTAGGCATTTGTAAAATTGATAGAATAGAATCCCAACCATCAAGAGAATTACTCGATTTAACCGGAACACCAATTACGGGTAGAATGGTGCAAGCGGCAACCATTCCGGGTAAATGTGCCGCACCACCCGCTCCGGCAATAATCACTTTCAATCCTCTTTCTTTGGCGGAAGAAGCGTATTTCATCATTTTTTCGGGAGTTCGGTGGGCAGAGACAACGTCCACTTGATACGGGATTTTGAGTTGATCAAGTACATCAGCAGCGGCTTGCATTACATTCCAGTCCGAGCTGCTGCCCATTATTATTCCAATCATATTTTTAGGATTAAGTCCCGATGGTCACCGAGATTAGGAATTAGTATTTAGTCTATTTTAACAAAGTTTTCTTTTCAATCTTTAACCACTGATTACTTTCAGCGTATTTTTCACGAACTCCACTTTTTCTTTCAGTGAATCCAGGTTATCGTCTACGATTGTGACGTGCCCCATTTTCCGAAATGGTTTCGTAGTTTTCTTTCCGTAGAGAAACGGATGAACGCCTTCTACTTTCAAGACTTCATTCATTCCTTCATAAACGGCGTTTCCTTCGTAGTTTTCTTCTCCGAGTAGATTTACCATTGCTGATAATCCGCATGAAGTCGTGGCTCCAAGCGGTAAATTCAAGATTGCCCGTAAATGCTGCTCGTACTGCGAAACGTCATTGCCTTTTATAGTTTGATGCCCGCTATTGTGTGGTCTTGGGGCAACTTCGTTTATTAATATTTCGCCCGATTTGGTCAAAAACATTTCAACCGCTAATAGTCCGACTACTCCGAATGCTTCGGCAGTTTCTTTAGCAATACGTTGAGCTTCTGCTGAAATCTTAGCAGAAATAGTGGCGGGAGAAAATAAGTATTCGACGAGGTTTGCCGTGGGATGAAAAACCATTTCCACGACCGGAAAGGTTTTTAATTCCCCTTCTTCATTTCGGGCAACAACTACGGCGAGTTCTTTCTCAAAGTCAACTAGCTTTTCTAAAACTCCGGGAGCGTCGAAACCCTTTTTTATGTCTTCTTTAGTTTTGATAATCTGCACGCCTTTACCATCATAGCCACCCTCTCCTATTTTGTGAACGGCGGGTAAAAACGAGGCTTTTTTTTCTAAATCTAGTAAATTTTCGGTCAGGATAAATTCCGCAGTGGGAAGATTATTGTCAACAAAAAACTGCTTTTGAATTCTTTTATCTTTGATTTTTCGTAAAACCGATGGTTGCGGAAATACTTTTTTACCGAGCCTTTCGAGTTCTTCTAAAGCTTCGAGAGAAACGTTTTCAATCTCAATGGTGACAACGTCCGCATCCTGAGCAAACGCCAAAATACTATCGTAATCATTTAACGAACCGACGGTAAATTGGTGAGCAATGTCTTTACACGGGGCATTGGGGTCTGGATCGAGACATTTAATGGTTAAATCAAAATCAATAGCAGCTTGAACGAGCATTCTGCCCAATTGTCCACCGCCCAAAACCGCAATGGTAGTTGCGTGCCGGAAACTCATAAAACTCGAATTTTAGATAGTTTTCAAAAAGGTACGTCCGCAATTTACGCTATTTCTGGCGTTTCCTTCAACGAAATATATCTCGTCTCCGCTTTCTGCGAAGTAATTTTTTAAAACCAAGGAACAAGAATAAAATAGCGGCTACGCCAAATAACAACGCTAAACCGTTTATGTTGATCAGGCTTAATAGAATGGCGATTCCGAGAAAAATAAACCCCGACGGAATCATTGTTCCCCAACGTTTGAAAGGCTTTTTCTTCTTATTTTTTACTGGACGCTTCTGCGTTTCCTTCACTTGTTGGTTCGGAAATAGCTTTTCCATGAATGTTCCGCCCTGTCGCCTCTGAACCTGCTTCTGGTTTTGAGGCAGATAGTTTTCAATAACTAATAAAGAAGCCTCCGGAATAATTTCATCCATGACTATTTCTGCTGGTGTAACTTCTTTGGTTTCCAAAAGAGTTAAAATAGGATTCGCATCTTGATTTGGGGTACGAACACGCTGCTTTTGAACAAAGATGTCTACTTGAGCAGGTTGAACAAATGCGTATTCACGCTTACAGCTGGTAAAAATGGACGAACTCAGAAGAAGAAAACCGAGTAATTTTTTCATATAAAAATCTGCAAATATTTTTGGGTAAATTCACAAGTAAAAAGGCAACTGCATTCACTGCAATTGCCTTTTTTAATATTCAAATAAGTGTTAGGCAACTTTCTTGAATTCAAAAAACGTAGAACCCTCAAATTTGTTGCGGGCGTAATCTTCCGTCATCGTAAATTCCTTGATAGATTTATCAGAAGGGATATCATACATGATATCAGTTACAATCGCTTCGCAAATCGAACGTAGTCCACGAGCTCCTAAACCAAAGTCAACCGCTTGATCGACGATGTAATCAATGGCATCGGGAGTAAACGATAACTTTACGTCTTCCATGTTGAAAAGTTTTTTGTATTGTTTTACCAACGCGTTCTTCGGTTCGGTCAAAATTCGTTTCAACGTTTCCCGATCTAACGGATTTAGGTAAGTCAATAACGGCAAACGACCAATTAATTCAGGAATAAGACCAAACGATTTCAAATCTTGCTGCGAAACAAAACGCAGAATGTTTGATTCGTCAAGCCGACGCATATTATTATCGCTCGAAAAACCGATTGGACGGGTATTCTTGCGTTTTGCAATGTGAGCTTTAATACCGTCAAACGCTCCACCGCAGATAAATAAGATATTTGTGGTGTCAATTTGCGTTAGCTTTTGGTCGGGGTGCTTACGTCCGCCTTGCGGTGGAACGCCTACGATAGAACCTTCCAATAACTTCAATAAACCTTGCTGAACACCTTCACCGCTTACATCACGAGTGATGGATGGGTTATCACTTTTACGGGCAATCTTGTCGATTTCGTCAATATAAACGATTCCTCTTTGAGCAGCATCAACGTTATAATCAGCCGACTGTAGCAAACGAGTCAGAATACTTTCAACGTCTTCACCTACGTAACCTGCTTCGGTAATTACGGTAGCATCAGCAATGGCAAACGGCACCTGAAGAACTTTGGCGATTGTACGGGCAAGGTAAGTTTTACCCGTTCCGGTTTCCCCAACCATAATAATATTCGATTTCTCGATGGTAACCTCATCGTCTGTTTCCGGTTGCATCAGGCGTTTGTAGTGATTATAAACCGCTACGCTCAACACTTTTTTAGCTTCGTCTTGTCCGATGATATAATCGTCCAGATAGTCTTTTATTTTCGCTGGAGCTTTTAATTCAAACTTGGGTGTAGCGATTGGCTTCAACTCTTTCTCTACCGCCGCCTCCGCTTCAATTCCAAATAATTCCTGCTTGACAATATCATTGCCCTGAATCACGCAATCGTTGCAGATATGCCCTTCGTTTCCGGAAAGGAGTAATTCAACTTCATTTTTCGGACGACTGCAAAACGAACATTTCGGCTCTTTAACCTTCATTTACTTGTGATCTATTGGTAATACTTGAGTGCAAATATGGCACACCGTTTCTAAGTAAAAAAAATGGGAGGGCACAAGTCCTTCCCATTTCAAATAAAATATAAAATTAAACCCTTGTCAGTACTTCGTCAATCAAGCCGTAAGCCTTAGCTTCTTCCGCTTTCATCCAGTAGTCACGATTCGAATCACGGTCAATTTCTTCGTATGCTTTTCCCGTGTGCTTGACATATATTTCGTACAACTCTTTTCTTAGTTCTACAATTTGTCTCACAGTAATTTCCATATCACTTGATTGTCCCTGCATGCCACCGCTTGGTTGATGAATCATCACGCGGGCGTGGGGCAGTGCGGTACGTTTTCCGGCAGCTCCGCCAGCTAATAAAACCGAACCCATTGAGGCAGCCAATGAAGTACAAATAGTAGCTACATCAGGGCGAATATATTGCATGGTGTCATACATTCCAAGTCCGGCGTAAACAGATCCTCCGGGGCTATTGATATACATTAAAACATCTTTCTTTGCGTCAACTGATTCTAAAAATAGCAATTGAGCCACAACAACGTTAGCAACGCGATCATCAATACCAGTTCCAACAAATATAATCCGGTCCATGATCAGACGCGAAAATACGTCAATGGCGGCGAAACGCATTGGGCGTTCCTCAATAATATTCGGGGTCATATTTTGCACGTTGTGCTTCACATAATCATCAACGGTTGTGCCGCTCATTCCCATGTGATTCACCGCGTAATTTCTAAATTCTTCTCCTATGTGCATAAATTGTCAGGATTTATTAGTGTGTTTATTTCGATAAAAGTAAAACGGTGCAAAAAGGGTAAAAGTTCAACAATTAGCACTCGCCCGTCTCTACGTCGCAGGCTTCTCCCGTTGCCGCTGCGGGTTGCATTTCTGCCTGAATTTTCGTGATTGTCTCCACAAAAACCTCCGGCGGTTGAGCACCGCTAAATCCGTATTTATTATTAAATATAAAAAATGGCACGCCCGTAACACCCTGCTCTTGATAATGCTTTATTTCTTTGGCTACCCAATAGTCAATCTCTTTATTATCAAGTGTTTCCTCGGTTTTTTCGATCGGCCAGCCAAACGCTAACATTACATCGATATAAGATTGCCGCTGCGAAAAATCAACGCCTTGCTCAAAATAAGCTTTGAATAAATGCTCTTTGAGTTCGTCTTGATTTCCGTCTTCCCGACCTACGAACAATAAGTTATGAAAAGGAAGCGTATTTACGGCTTTCTTCATTTTATCGAAGCGAAAATCAATGCCAACAGATTTGCCTACGATGTCCATGTGCTTATAAATTTCCTCGACCCGCTCCCCACTACCAAATTTCTTATTGAAATACGTTTCCCGGTCAACTCCTTCTGTCGGAATAGTAGGATCAAGCTGGAACGGATGCCAACGAATTTCAGTAGTTGCGTCAGGTAATTGGCTTAGAGCTTCCTCCAGACGCTTTTTACCCACAAAACACCACGGGCAGGCTACGTCTGAAACAATATCGATGGTTATTTTATTATTTGTAGAGTTCATGTTTAGTTGTGTATTATTTCCTGATTTACTAACAAGATGCTTCACCGGAAAGTGCAAAACCTTAGCAATTATTGAAGCATCACCTACTTTTAATACCTTTGTGAAAATACAAAACTGCAACGAGTGAAATATACAGATGTAACTGACTTGTTGACGCAACATAAAATCATTTCTGATGAGCAATCCAACGCTATTCATGCGGCAGAGGAAACGCAACCATTCAGCATTCATTGGGAATTAAAAGCGGTGCTTTACCTCGGTATTACATTGCTGAGTTCGGGTTTGGGAGTGGTGATTTATGAAAACATAGATTCCATTGGTCATACGGTTTTGATTACACTGCTTTCTTTGGTTTGCCTAGCTTGTTTTTTCTTCGCTTTTAAATACCGCAAGCCATTTACGTGGGGAGAAAACCTCAAAACTACCAATTTGGATGACTTTGCTTTGCTTAGCGGCTGTCTAGCGTTTTTAATATTGGAGAGTTATCTGCAATACCAATACGACCTCTTTGGAACTCGTTATGGACTCGCGGCTTTGATTCCCGCAGTTCTCTTTTTTGGCTTAGCGTACATTTTTGATCACCGCGGAGTTTTGTCAATGGCGATTACGGCGTTGGCTTCCAGTATCGGAATTAGTATTATTCCGGTGAAGATGTGGGAAACCTTTGATTTTGAAAGCCGCCACTTAATTGTAAACGCTTTGATTTTGGGAATTTCACTCACATTAACGGGTTGGTTTTCTGAATACAAAAACAAAAAAAAGCATTTCCTTTTCACTTACTTAGTTTTTGGCGGAAATATGGCATTCGTTGCGGCGTTGGCGGGATTATTTACGTTGAACTTTAAGCTTATTTACTTTCTCATAACCGCCATACTTGCCCTAGTTTTCGTTGTTTACGCCCGCAAAAAACAATCTTACATGTGTTTACTGATGGCAGTCATTTACGGATATATTGCCGCTACTTATTTGATATTCAAGTACGTATTTAAAGAAGTCAATGGTAATTTTGAAAGTATTTACTTTATGCTTTCAGCCGGATTAATAATTATTTTACTATTGAGAATTAAAGCAATCGTCGGACAGGAAGTATGATAAAAGCCTACAACGAAACGGGGGTAGCTAACCTCGATAAGCAATCTGTTTTAACCGAATGGAGAGATAATAAAATGCTGACCAACGAGCAGCTAAACGAAGCGACAAAACTGTTTCCCGTTCCGTTCTATCAACCCAATATATTCATCAAAATTGGGTTATTTATCTTTACCATCGTAGTGATATTAGCGGGTTTTGGGTTCTTATCTATTTTTGTATTTGACAATTTCATAAGCGATACCAAAGTATATTCTTACTTTTGTTTAGGGTACGGTATTACGTTGTTTTTTCTGGCGGAATTATTCATCAAGAAGAACAAATTATACCGCTCGGGCACAGATAATGCATTACTTTACGCCACCTTTGCATTTCTGCTCGCTTTTTTTCTATCAATAACTGAATTCGACTGGCAAGCTTGGACTTATTGCCTCGTTTTATCCGTTGCGTTACTTCCCGTCATTGCTCGGTACGGCGACCCTTTATTAAGCATTTTTGCGTACGTCAATTTTATTGTCGCTTGTTTTTTATTGACCACAAAAACTGAACTCGGAAAAGCCATTGTTCCATTTGTAATAATGGCAGTTTCGGCGTTGGTGTATTACCTCGCCAATCAATGGAGGAACAGAAAAAATACCTCCTATTACACTGATTGTCAAGAAGTTATATCAACTTTTGCGTTACTCACACTTTATCTGGGCGGAAACTACGCAGTTGTGCGGGAAGGGAATGCTATTCTGTACGATTTACCCGAATCCAAACAGATTGATTTAGCTGCTTTATTTTACATTTTCACCGCATTGGTTCCGGCACTTTTAATCGCTTACGGAATTATGAAACGTGAACGAAAAGCCGTAATTATCGGATTAGTTACTACGACGATTTCTGTGATCACGTTCCTGCATTATTTCTCTACCTGGCCGGGCGAGTTCGAATCAACCGCTATCGGAGCGGCAACAGTAATTACCGCCGTTTTAATAATTAGATACTTGAAAACCTCCCGATCCGGCATTACAAGCAAACCGGATAATTCACAGAATCCGCGAAACCTCGAAGCGTTATTAATTAGTCAGATTGTTCCCGAAAACTCCGGGCAAGCTGATAATATTTCTGGTGGTGACTTTGGCGGTGGCGGAGCGGGTTCAGCGTATTGAATGATTGGCTTGTCAGGGCAGTCATCAAAATTTCTTTAGATTTGTAAAATGAGCGAGCAAAAAAAGGCTTTTGCAAAAAGTGAAGAAGATAATGTCCCTACTTCAGGATGGCGGTATCAGCTACACGAAATAATTTACGAAGCCGACACCAAGGCGGGAAAGTTGTTTGACGTTATTTTACTGTGGCTAATCCTTCTCAGCATTGCACTGGTGATGCTGGAGAGTGTCGTGGAATACAACGTAAAATACGGCTATATTTACAACGCTCTTGAATGGGTAATCACCGGGCTTTTTGTAGTTGAATATATATTGAGAATTATCTGCGTCAAAAGACCATTTGAATACATTTTTAGCTTTTTCGGAGTAATTGACTTTCTATCCGCTATCCCCAAATTCTTATCCATATTTTTTGTGGGAACTCAGGTTTTGGTGGCGTTGCGGTCGCTCCGGTTGTTGCGGGTTTTTCGCATTCTCAAACTCGCCCGGTATATGGGAGAGTCTCAGAAACTCACCGCTTCTTTACGGGCAAGTCGCACCAGAATTTCCGTTTTT
This sequence comes from Spirosomataceae bacterium, assembly GCA_047630355.1. Classification (GTDB taxonomy): domain Bacteria; phylum Bacteroidota; class Bacteroidia; order Cytophagales; family Spirosomataceae; genus JANQUM01. Next base: position 53,514 of record JBLHXN010000006.1, read on the forward strand.
CTGTTCGCAATCCTCATTATCTGCGTTATTCTGGGAACAGTCATGTATTTAATAGAAGGAAGCGAAAACGGCTTTACGAGCATTCCGCAAAGCGTTTATTGGGCAATTGTTACACTTACGACCGTGGGCTACGGCGACATAGCTCCCCACACCACAATCGGGCAGTTTATTGCCAGTATCATTATGATTTTAGGTTACGCCATTATCGCAATTCCGACCGGAATTATCACTTCAGAAATGAGCAAAGATGGTAATCAGGGTAATGCTAAAATAAGTACGCAATCTTGCCCGCACTGCACCGCTGAGAAGCATCGACATAACGCCCGTTTTTGTTATCGCTGCGGAGAGAGATTATAAAGTCTTAACAAATCATTTTACTTCAAACTCGTATTTCTCTTTAAAAATTGAAATAAAGAGGGGATAAGAATCATCGAGACCGTTATATTTCGCAGTTTCTTCATCCATGCGGTGTTTGGTCACTTCCACTTCCAGTTTATACTTCCCTTTTTCTTTGGGTAAATGGGCGAATTTGAACTTGCGGACTTCGTCGGGGTAAAGATTGTTATCGCTCAGCTTTTTTGCGGTTGGGTACCACTGCCATTTTTCACCAATGCGACCCGTATCTTCCGCGATGAGTTTATTTTTAGCATCTTTCAATTTAAAATTAATCAATACGAAACGTTCAGGGTCGCCGGAAGGCATTCGGTGTCCAGCGTACTCATTTTTCAATGCAATTTCGTATTCTAAAGAGTCCGTAAATTTCACTAATTGTTTGGGCAGCTCAGGATAAAAAGCCAAACCGTTCATTACTTTCGTTTTCGCTCCTTTTTCTTTCGGAATCCCTGAACCCGCAAACCAATGGCGATGCCCTTCCCGTTCGGGATAACCCGCTACCAACGAGCGTTTTACTTCGGGCATATGACAATTTACGCAATTCTTTTTCCCGAAATATGGCCCTGCTTTCCACTCGTCGCCCGTTTCAAAAGTACAGGCTAATGTTGGTGTTACAACAGCATTAGCATTGTGGCACGAAATGCACAGAGTTTCAGACAAATGAATGGGGTCAACCTTAACGGGGTGCGGAGCTAAATCTGTCTCAAAAGCTCCAATAATTTGTCCATCCCGAACGTGGCAAGAGGCACAATTGATTCCTTCCATTTGAAGTTTTTTGTCAAATTTCGGGTTCGTCTCCTTTACCGGACGATAAATATCACCATTCACTAATCCCGTCACAATAAATTCCTGTTGGTTTTGCAGCGGAATGTGGCAGTTGATGCACAAAAACGGACTTGAATCTTTAGATAATTCGGCCTGAAACTGCTTATCCGTCCAAGCGTGAGAATGCGTAGAATATTGCCATTCTTTGTAATATTCAGTGTGACAAGTTCCGCAGTTTTCAGATTTCAAATCCACTAACCCCGCCGGAACTTCCTGATTCGGAATTGCCTTTTCCCAACTTTCGGTGAGTGGTTTTATGACTTCTTTCTCGGCGAATGGATTGTTTGTAAATAGTACATAACCAACCGCCCCCGCGAAAACCGCGGCAGTAGCAATCAGGTAATACCTTATTTTACTTTTCATATAAGTACTATAACCCGCTCTAATACAACGTTTGTTCGTTGCTGATGTGTGATTTTGAACATAAACCCTGTCGAGACCTGCGACCGTCAACAGGGTTTATGTTCAAAATCACTGACTCCATTCCGTAGGCTGACGATCCCAACGGTGTTCACGAAGTTTTTCGAGTAAACCGTTTGATAGGCCTTTTCCGTCGCTGATTGCAATATTTGACTTTACGTGCGGCAGACTTCGCATTCCAGGAATGATTGTTCCGACATCAGGGTTTGACAAAATAAACCGCAACGCCATTTCCGGCATGTTCATACCTTCAGGGATAAGCGGTTTCAGAGCGTCTGCGTGTTCAACGCTCGAGTGTAGGTTTTCGGGAACGAAGTACGTAGAACGCCAGTCCTCTTTTGGGAAAGTTGTTTCTTTGGTAAATGTTCCGGTCAGGGTTCCTTCGTCAAAAGGTACGCGGGCAATGATTCCGACGTCGTGCTTATTGCAAAGCGAAAATAACTGATCTTCGGGATTTTGATCGAAGAGATTGTAGATTACCTGCACCGCCGAAATTAGGTCAGTTTTGATGGTTTCGAGTGAATTATTCGGTTCCCAACGATTTACTGAAATGCCCCAGTGCTTCACTTTGCCTTCTTTCGTTAGCTTTTGAATAGCTTCTTTCCATTCGTCTTTATCCGCCCAAGCATCTTCCCACACGTGAAATTGCATTAAATCTATGCAGTCTAAATTCAGGTTTTTAAGGCTCTTCTCGGTGTATTCCACAATGTGGCTCGCCGGAAATGCCTCTTCAATTTTGAATTGCGGTTGTGATGGCCACGTAAAGTTTTTCGGCGGAATTTTGGTAGCAGCGTAAAGTTTTTTTTCAGGAAATCGCTTAATTAGTTTTCCCAGAATCTGCTCAGAAAGGCCTTCGGCGTAACCCCAAGCGGTATCGAAGAAGTTATCTCCGAGTTCGACCGCCATGTCAAGCGATTTATTTACTTCCGCAATATCAGAACCCGTCCATCCAGCGAGTCCCCACATTCCGTAGCCAATTTCTGACACTTGCCAGTCTGTTTTTCCAAATCTTCTGTATTTCATATTTTTAGGGGTTAGGTTTAGAGAAAATAGTAGTTCATTAATTTGACAAAGTAATTACCGAAGGCTGCAACCGCCAACAAAGTTCATATACCTATATCAAACCCGCTTTTTATCTGCCCAATAAGCAACTCCGGCTAAGATAAAATACGAAGCCAATGCCGAAGTAGTCAACGCATTAATGTCGTCATTTTTGGGTAAAACGTAGAGGTTTAAGTAATTCACAAGCAACATAAAAACTACAAAACCAGTTGCAGCGAAATTCCCGATTTTAGAAACGGCAATTGTGTTCTTTAGATAATAGATTAGTCCCGCAATCAGAAGAACTGCTTCAACGCCATACGTCAATTCCTTACTTTCCCACAAACCGAAACCGAGTTTTGGTTCACCGCTTACTAAAGGCAGGTCAGGCGTGTGAACAATTAAATCAGCGAACCAATGTGACAGAACGCCTAATGCCATTATCCAAGCGATTGCTTTACGGTTTGCCTTACCTTTCGCAACAACAATGTAATAAACTGCGTAAAAAATCACCGCCCAAACCACCGAACCCAGCAACCCGTGCGTGAACGGATAAAAGTACATATCAAAATTATTGACGGCGGTAAAGCCTTCCACAAGTCTCATTTTCTCAATTCCGAGTAAAACGAACGGAAAGAACAAAATGTCAACAAATTGGGTAGCAATGAAAAGCATTCCGAGTGAACTGTCTTTTACTTTTCCTTTCAACGCAAAAGCGACTGCGTAATGTCCTACAAACATAGTTTTGAGGGTTAGTAAGTTCTCTCAAGTTGAAATCGATAATATTCGCACAGTTGAATCTCATTTCTCCAAAAATGAGAAAGATTATTCAAACAGCCCGCTACTCAAGTATCTATCTCCTCTATCACAAACGATAAAAACGATGACGCCGCTTTCGAGTTCCTGAGCGAGTTTAATGGCGACCGTTGCCGCACCACCGCTGCTCATTCCTGAGAAAATAGCTTCTTCGTTGGCAAGTTTCCGAGCCATTATTCTTGCTTCTTCCGTAGAAACGTCGAAAATACGGTCAACTCGTGACGGGTCAAATATTTTCGGTAAGTATTCTTTCGGCCAACGTCTTATCCCAGGTATTGAAGAACCATCAGTTGGTTGACAACCAATTATTTGCACGTCAGGATTTTGTTCTTTTAAGTACATCGAAGTTCCCATAATCGTCCCCGTTGTTCCCATTGAACTCACAAAATGGGTTACTTGCTGATCGGTATCTTCCCAGATTTCCGGTCCCGTAGATTTATAATGAGCGAGGTAATTATCTGCATTCGCAAATTGGTCTAGCTTATGATATTCGGTTTTTTCTGATTGTTCGTCCGCATAATCCCGGCACGCTTCGATACCGTCGAGTAATATCACTTTCGCCCCGAATGCCTGCATGGTCTGTAGCCGCTCTTTCGTAGAATTTTCGGGCATGACGAGTTCGATCGGAATACCGTAAAGTCGTGCGATCATCGCTAACGCAATGCCCGTATTGCCGCTTGTGGCTTCAATCAACGTAATATCTTTTGAGATTTCGCCTCGCTCAAGGGCACCCTTTATCATACTTAACGCCGCCCGGTCTTTTACGCTACCGCCGGGGTTATGTCCCTCCAGTTTTCCGTAAATTTTAACGTTTGGGTTGGGATTGAGCTTTGTGAGTTCTACGAGTGGCGTATTGCCGACTAAATCGAGTATTGAAGCCATTATGTGAAGTTTCTGATTAAAATACCAAATGTAAAATAATCACTCGCCAATGTCCAATTTTAACATTGAATACTTTGAAAAAAGTGGCAGGCCGCTGTCTAATTTTGCAACCATTAACATGAAAGTTGATAACGGTAAGTTGTGAGAATATTTTTTACGATATTTTAACCGCGAAGACGGAAAGTCGCGAAGTTGAATATATTTTTCTTTGCCCCGATGGAATCGGGGCCTTAGTGTCTTTGCGGTGAATGAAAATGGACGAACAGGTTATCCCCGTTAGTATTGAATAATTAACTCCTGCTACTCTACTTAAATCAACTCAACAGCTGAAAAACTCCCCACGCCGAGACGTAGGCGAGAGCGGTCATGTAAACAAATTGAATAATCGGCCATTTCCAGCTTTTCGTTTCCCGGTAAACAACCGCTAACGTGCTCATGCACATCATCGCAAAAACGTAAAAAACGAGTAAAGACATGGAAGTGGCTACCGTGAATACGGGTTCACCGTTTGGTTTTCGCTCATTTCGCAGGCGAGCCTTTATTGTCTTGTCTCCGGCTTCTGCTCCGATACTATAAATGGTAGAAATTGTTCCGACAAAAACTTCTCGTGCCGCAAAAGAAGCGATTAACGCGATACCGATTTTCCAATCGTAACCCAACGGTGCAATAGCAGGTTCGATTACTTTCCCAAACATTCCAGCGTACGAATTTTGCAGTCTTGCAGCGGCAATTTTGTTTTCTAACTTGTCTTCGGGCAGGTCAACGTTTTCAGCGATTACCTGCTCTTCAGCTTTTTGCAGCGAATCACCAGGACCGTAAGAAGCCAACACCCACAAGATAATGGAAATTGCCACGATTATCTTTCCCGCATCCCAAACAAACGCCATTACTTTTTCATAAATAGTAAACAGTACCGACCGCCAGCGAGGCATTTGGTACGTTGGCAGTTCCATTACGAACATACTTCGGTGCGACGATTTCATTAATAAACTCATCACCCAACTGGACAATAATGCAAAAATAAAACCGATTAAATAAAGCCCCATTAAAGCAAAACCTTGCGTAGTAAAAAATCCTAAAACGGGCTTATTTGGAACTACTAAGGCAATCAATATCGTGTAAATGGGCAAACGAGCGGCACAACTCATCAGCGGCGTAACCATAATAGTTATCAAGCGTTCTTTCCAACCTCCAATAGTTCGGGCCGCCATAATTGCGGGAATTGCACAGCCTATTCCCGAAATCAACGGAACTACGCTTCTACCGCTCAGACCAAATCCACGAATTAACTTATCCATCAATACGACAACCCGTGCCATATAACCCGACTCTTCAAGAATAGAAATGAACGCGAAGAGAAAAGCGATTTGTGGAATAAAAATTACCACGCCACTAATTCCCGCTAAGAGTCCGTCGGTAAGTAAATTGGTCAATTGAGACTCAGGAAGGCGTTCTTTGAGCCATTCAATCATCGCCCCGAATGAACTGTCAATAAAATCCATCGGATATTCAGCGAGCGTGAAAACCGCCTGAAACATCAGTAATAATACAGCGGTGAATATCAAGTATCCCCACTTTCGGTGAAGCAATATATCGTCCAGTTTTTGCGAAAATGTCTGCGGTGGAGCTGCTTCTTCGATTACCACTTCCTTGAGCGTTTCACCAATATCTGCGTAACGACTGATAACTTCATCGGACTGAAATTTCTTACTATTAAACCCGTTAAGCTTTTCCTTTAAATGCTGTATTTTCTCCGGTGAAAGGAACGTGAGCTTATCACTGTGAATAGCCTGTAGTAACGCCACGTAGCGATTTGACATCGAAAATTCTTCACAAATATTATCCGCTAAAACTTCGGATTCTTCGGAAAAGAAAGAAGGATTTTGATGCGTCTTTTTGTGCTTTAATTGTTCGGCTACGGCGAGTTTAAGTCCGTCAATACCAATTCTTTCACGGGCATTTATCTCGACAACCGGAACACCCAATATCCGGGCTAACCTACTACTATTTAACGTTATACGCTTATTCTGTGCTGTATCCAGTTGGTTTAAAGCAACGACGGTTGGGATGTTTAAATCACTTACCTGTTCAAATAGGAGAAGACTCCTTTTGAGATTCGATGCATCGGCAACGATGATTGCCAAATCAGGATAATCAATACTTTCAGGATTTGTAAAAACTTCGAGTACTACCCGTTCATCTTCAGATTTCGGGTGAATACTATATGTGCCAGGGAAGTCTATTAAGGTGCAAACGGTATTATCGGACAATTTGAACTGCCCGCTCTTTTTATCGACCGTTACTCCCGGGAAATTACCTACTTTCTGTCGAAGGCCCGTAAGTTGATTAAAAAGCGAAGATTTTCCCGAGTTCGGATTTCCGATCAGTGCAATTTTCATACGAGCGTAACGGTGATTGTATCAGCTTCTGATTTACGAAGAGCCAATTGATTATTGTTATTGAAACGGATACAAACGGGGCATCCGAGCGGAGCGACTTGATCAATGGTGACGATAACTCCTGGTAAACAACCCATTTCGAGTAATTTCAAAGACAGTTCTTCGTCATTAAACGACTCAACCCGTGCCGATTGTCCGCATTTAACATTAGATAGTCTTGCCAAACCAATTTTCTCCGCAATCATTTATTTAGATTAATTATAAATAGCAACACAAACTTAACACAAAACGTTTTAGCAAAAACTGATTTCTATCAGTTATGCAACTCCTGCCTGACTTTGAAAGTGAGAAATCTCGTTTGAGTAAGCAGTAATATTCGCAGATTTTTGTTCGGGAGTCCATCCTAATTCTTCACCCATTAAATCAGCGACTTTAGGAATTGACTGTTTCGCAGCTTTCCAACTGAGCAGTTCGAAGCGGGTACGTCGGGCGAAGAAATCACGCAAGGAAACCGCCATTTCTTCCCGCACAGTATAAACCACTTCCGCTCCAATAAATGGGTAGTCAGGGTGTAAACGCTGAGTCAGGTTTTCATCAAAATGTGTAAGAGCAAGTACTTTTTCCGCCATGTCACCGTATTTCTCAGATACGTGTTTTGCCACGTCTTCGGGCAAAGCGTAAGTATTCATCAGGTTTTGGTAATTTTCCGGACGGTAATTTTCTCCACCCACGAGGTAGTATTCCTTCGTCTGACTTTCGGTAGCTACGTTTAATTCTTTGCAAACCGCATCGATCACGTCTTGTCCCATTAGTCGGTAAGTAGTCCATTTCCCACCGAGTAAACTTATCAGTCCTGACTTTTCGTCAACTTCAACGGCGTGATCACGCAATAAACTTTTCGTGTCGTTTGGGTTCGATCCTTTTTCTGAAATCAACGGTCGTAAACCGCCAAATCCGGAAAGAATATCTTTGCGAGCAGGAAGTTTATTAAAGAAAGGAGCCATCGTTTCAAGTAGGTAATCTACTTCGCTGCTTTCCAGAATGGGCTCTTTTTCTAAATCGTGGTAAGGCGTATCCGTCGTTCCGACCATTACTTTGTTTTCAAATGGAATTACAAAAACCACCCGTCCGTCTTTTGTTTTCGGAATCAGCATGGCTTCTTTTCCGGGCAAAAATTCTTTTGGGATTAGAATATGAACGCCTTTTGATGGTACTATTCGAGCCTCTTCCTCGCTGTTTGCCATGATTCGTACCGCATCAGAAAATGGCCCGGTACAATTCACAAATATTTTTGCTTTCACTTCTATTTCCATCCCGTGTTCTTCGGGAAGCTGGCTTTTCACGGTCGCCGAAAGAATTTTACCGTTTTCATCTTTAGTAAATCCGGCAAGAGCAGCGTGATTAAGCGTAGCGGCCCCGGCTTCGTCGGCACTATGAGCGAGGGCAAGACAATAGCGGGCATCGTCTAATTGTCCGTCATAATACATGACTGAACTGTGAACGGTTTTGCTTAAAGTTGGTATTTTTTCAAATGTCTTTTTCTTATTCAGCCATTTCGCTTTCGGCAACGAATCATTTTTAGCGAAGAGTCCGTAAAGGAGCAATCCGGCACTAAAGTAAGCGGCTTCAAACGCACTAAAGACCGGCGTAATCAACGCCAAAGGATGAGCAAGATGCGGAGCATTTCTTAGAACAAAATGCCGTTCTTCCAAACCGTGTTTTACTTGCCGTAATTGTCCGAAATCGAGGTTTTTGAACGCCTGTTCCAGGTATCGAACGCCGCCGTGAATCAATTTTGTGGAACGTGACGAAGTTTCAGAAGCGAAGTCTTTTCGCTCAATCAAAGCTACTTTTAGTCCGCGGGTTGCGGCATCAAGGGCAGCTCCTGCCCCACTCGCTCCACCACCAATTACGCAAACGTCAAAAGTTTCGGTTTTCAGCTGATGAATATTTTCTTTTCGGTTCATATTTTCAATTACCAGTTAACAGTAGCTAATTCTCAATGTGAGGGCAAAACGCCTTATTCTTTTACAGTCTGAACACCATTTGATAACTGTACAACGTAACAATCAAGTTTTAGGTCAAACTGTTTGGCGTAATCTGAAGCTTGTTGTTCGATAAAGCCTTCTACTGCATCTTTTTTCACAATATTGAGCGTACACCCACCAAAGCCGCCGCCCATCATACGGCTTCCTAAGACCAATTCATTTTCTTCCGTATTTTTTACGAGGAAATCGAGTTCTTCGCAACTCACTTCGTAGTCGTTCGATAATCCCCAATGCGTTTGGTACATATAATTTCCGAACATCCGTAAATCTCCTTGTGCCAACGCTTCGCACGCCCACGCTACCCGCTCAATTTCGGTTACTACGAAGCGGCAACGCTTCATTTCGAGCAAAGGCAATTTTGTACGGTGTCTGGCAAAAAACGAAACCGAAACATCCCGCAAGCTTTTTATGTCTGGATTAAATTGTTGTAGCAAATAAACGCCCTCTTCGCATTCTCGGCGACGGGTATTATATTCTGAATCAGCGAGGTTGTGTTTTACTCCGGTGTTGCATAAAACAAGTTCATAATCAGGAAAGTCAAACGGGAAATAACGGTGGACGATATCACGGCAGTCGAGTAAAATCACTCCGTTTTCTCTTCCGAAAAGCGAAGCGTACATATCCATGATGCCGCAATTTACTCCCGCAAAATTATGCTCCGCTTTTTGAGCGATGAGAGCCAGTTCTTTTCTGTCGAGTTTTAAATCAAAGATTTCATTCAGGGCAAAACCAAGACCGCAGGCAACTGCCGCCGATGAAGACAGCCCCGCTCCCAACGGCACATCACCACCGAAGGTGAGTTCAAAACCGTTTGGTATTTTGTGATTATTGTCAATAAGTTCTTTTGTTACACCAATCAGGTAATTCGCCCAGCCTTTGGCTGACTTTTCCAAAGCGTCGAGCGTTATCTCAAAAGTTTCATCTAAATCAACCGAATAGAACTTCAGCAGATTATCCGTCCGTTTACTAATCGCGAAGACAATTGATTTGTCAATTGCGGCGGGTAAAACAAAACCGTTGTTATAATCAGTGTGTTCTCCAATTAGATTAATCCTTCCGGGTGCGTTCACAACCAAGTCGGGAGATTTTTGATATTGATTTTCGAATGCCGAAATTATTGGCGGGGCTTGCATAGAGACAGTTGGGTAGCAGTAAATGAAAAGTAAAATTACTTCTTAAACCAAAGAAATCAATAAATATGAGGAATATCCTACGTATTGCATTTAATTGAGCCGTAACTTTGCCGCATGAAATCAGTATGGGCACTATTAAGTAAAGATATTCTGCTCGAATGGCGACAACGTTACGCCCTAAACGGCATGCTACTTTATGTAGTGAGCACTATTTTTGTGGCGTATATGAGTTTTAAACTCAAAGTAGCGAGTATTGAACCCATTACCTGGAATACGCTTTTTTGGATAATTCTGCTTTTTACAGCGGTAAATGCCATCACGAAAAGTTTTACGCAAGAACGCAGCGGGCGATTAATTTACTATTACACCATCGTGAATCCGCAGGCAGTTATTATCGCAAAAATTGTTTACAATTCACTAATGCTTTTGGTGTTAGGACTAATCGGATTACTAATTTACACCACCATGATGGGAAATCCGGTGCAGGATATGCCACTCTATCTTTTCAGCGTGGTTTTAGGAGCAATCGGTTTTGCGTCAACGCTTACCATTGTGGCGGGAATTGCCTCTAAAGCTGATAATACATCAACATTAATGGCGGTGTTGAGTTTTCCAATTTTACTGCCGATGCTCTTAATGCTGATGCGTTTATCTAAAAATGCGATGGACGGATTAGCGAGAAACGTTAGTTATGACGAAATCCTGACCATCGTCGCAATCGACAGCATTGTGATAGCGTTGAGTTATTTATTATTCCCGTATTTGTGGCGGAGTTGAATTTTGACCGAAAAACTTATTGACGTTCTGACTAAATAAAAAACTAAAAAAAAATGATAAAACACTGGTGGAAAGCCTTGGCGGTAATTATACTTCTTTACGTTTTGATTGCGGGATTAGTAAACGAAGTACCACGATTGGCAATCTTAAACGAAACCATCCGAAACGTTTACTTTCACGTTCCACTTTGGTTCGGGATGATGATATTATTGATTGCTTCCGTGGTTTACGCCATCAAGTATTTACGGGGCGGGGACATAAAAAATGACGTTTATTCGTCACAATTCGCCAATGTTGCCATTGGTTTTGGTGTATTGGGATTTTTAACGGGAGCATTATGGGGAAATTATGCGTGGGGCTCGCCGCTACCGCAAGACCCAAAATTGATTGCAACCGAAATAGGAATGCTGATTTACGCTGCTTATTTTGTTTTACGCAGCTCGTTTGAGGACGAACAACGCAAAGCCCGACTTTCGGCAATTTATAATATCTTCGCTTTTGCGGCATTCATGCCGTTGGTTTGGATTTTGCCTCGTTTAACAGATTCGCTCCACCCCGGCAACGGCGGAAATCCAGCGTTCGGAAGTTACGATATGGACAACGGAATGCGAATGATTTTTTATCCCGCCATCATCGGCTGGACACTTTTGGGCGTTTGGGTTACTTCGTTAAGAATCAGAGTAAGAACGCTTGAACTAAAGCAATTGGAAGAAATGAATAATTGATATAAACCATTAAATCAATCTTAACAGAAACACTATAATGCTAAACTTACTAACAATCCTTTTAAATATACTTTTTCAACAAGACGTTGCAATGGCTGATATGATGCGACAAGACGGAAAAATCTGGGTCGTGGTTGGAGTAATTCTAATCGTGTTCACAGGAATTATCCTCTTCTTAATTTCGTTAGATAAGAAGGTTACTAAACTCGAAAAGAACAACAAATGAAAAAGTCACATATTGTTGCGTTGGGCGTTATCGCCGTCGCAATTGGCATTATAATATCCACCGTTGGTGATGCCAGCACGTACGCCACTTTCGTGGAAGCGAAAGAACTTGCCGAATCTGGCAACAGCAAGTCAATCCACGTAGTGGGCGAGCTAAAGAAAAACCCGATGGGCGAAATTATTGGTATGCAGTATAACCCCGTACTCGACCCAAACCGTTTTGAATTTGTAATGATTGACTCACTCAACAACGAATCACGCGTAGTTTATAATCAACCAAAACCACAGGATCTGGACAAGTCTGAGAAAGTGGTTGTGGTTGGAAAAATGGATTTGAACCAAGATATTTTTAAGGCGGAACAGATTTTGTTGAAATGCCCTTCAAAGTATAACAATGAAATGAAAGAAACCGTAGCTCAAAACTAAACAACAATGATTGCTCAGGAGAAAGGAATCAATTTGCAGTTACAACCAAACGTTTGCTCGTTTTGGAATGCCGCTACGCAATTGAGTTTTCCTTCGGCAATGTGGCGTTTACCCAACGAGCAAACCCGGTATTTCCTGACCAGTTTTTTAGAAAAACCGTTGCAGGCAAAAGTTGACTTAGATGAGCTTCCGCCCGGTTTCAGCGTTGCTCCCTTCAAAAATCCGCAGGGAACTGCCACCTACTTTCTTCCAGCTGATTTACTGCTAACCTTCGATTCTAAGAACCGAGTTGTCAAGACAATCCAACAACCCAGCGAATTTGACGACGACTGGCAAAAATTTCAACAGGCTTTAAAAAGTAAAGAAAATAAAAAAACTTCGTCCGAAATTCAGTCGGAAGCAGTGGGAGATTCTGAAGCGGAGAAGAAGCGGTTTGTTTCAACCGTTGAAAATGCTATTAGAGAAATCAACGAAACTGATTTACTAAAAGTAGTACTCTCCCGCAAAAAGACTTTTAAAATCAATGCTGACCGTGACGTCAATCAGGTCTTCGAGAAATTGTGCAATGCTTATCCTACGGCATTCGTTTCGGCAGTTTATCTTCCGCATTTAAATCAAATTTGGTTGGGAGCATCTCCCGAAACGCTTGTTTCGCAAGATGAAAACGGTATTTTCAAAACAATGTCGCTCGCCGGAACGCAACCCGCTTACGACAAAGAAAAGCACCCAATAACAGAAGCGGAAGCCGCCTGGCGACAAAAAGAGATTGAAGAACAAGCCCTCGTAAGCAGATACATTATCAATTGCTTTAAAAAGGTTCGGGTTCGTGAGTACGATGAAGTAGGACCAAGAACCGCTCAGGCGGGAAATTTAATGCACCTTCGTAGTATGTTTGCCGTTGATACGCAAGCGATTAACTTTCCGGAATTAACCTCTGTCATGTTAGACTTGCTCCATCCTACATCGGCAGTTTGTGGAATGCCAAAAGAAGCCGCCACGGAATTAATATATAAAACCGAAAATTACGATCGGGAATTTTACAGTGGATATTTAGGACCGGTAAATATTGAGCAATCAACGCACCTGTTTGTCAATCTTCGCACAATGAAACTACAAGACAGTCTGGCAACTCTATACGCCGGCTGTGGAATTACTGCTGACTCTGACCCCGAAAAAGAGTGGGTTGAAACTGAAATAAAGTGTCAAACAATCGAAAATGCCATATTTTGACATCTTCTTGCTTAATTCGCAATTTAATGCTAATTTATTGATTTACGGAATAATCAAATAATTACGTCGAAAAAATATTCTAAATACTACATACAAAGATAGTTTTTATCTATTATTGTATCATATCTAAGCATGTTGGCACGATTAGTGACAGCGATTAGTTGACATCAATCTGTACATACTGCTTGAAGACACTTCTCACCCCCCTTATAAATGCAGAAACTTTCACTCAATCAAAACCTACAGCAGCGGTTATCGCCGCAGCAGATTCAGTTTATCAAATTACTTCAGATTCCAACTGTTGAACTTAAACAGCGGATTGAAGAAGAAATGGAGATAAACCCTGCACTTGAAGAAGGAGCAGAAATAGATGAAAAAGTGAAGGAGGATGAAGAGCCATTTGACGATTATGACTCTACTGAATCAGATTATAATGATGAGACGCTTGACATTCAAGACTACGTTAATCAGGATGAGTACGGTGGATACAAAATGCAGGGTGACGGGTGGAACGAAGAAGACAAAGCAAGTATGCCTATCGTTTCTTCTGACACATTGATAGAGTCTCTTGTGGGTCAGTTAGGTTACCTCAAACTAAATGAGCGTGAACATTTAATCGGGAATCAATTAATTGGAAGCATTGACGAAGACGGTTACATCAGACGTCCTATGCGAGCCATTGTGAATGATTTGGCTTTCACTCAAAACCTCTACACCTCTATTGAAGAACTTGAGAAAGTTTTAACGCAAGTCCAAAAATTAGATCCTCCGGGAATCGCCGCCAGAGATTTACGCGAATGCTTACTTCTTCAGTTAAGACGAATACAGCATTCGGGGCCACATACTGCGGTCGCCATCGAAATGATGGAAAAAAATTATACCGAATTTACAAAAAAGCATTTCTCCAAAATCCAGAAAAAACTTGGTATCACCGAAGGTGATTTGAAAGAAGCAATGTCGGTCATTGTGCGGCTAAACCCCAAGCCCGGCGGAGGGCTTTCAGGAAGTTCGGGAGCTCAGTACCTCCTGCCAGACTTTTTGGTTTCTGCCCAAAACGGCAAACTCGAAATTGTACTCAATTCTAAAAATGCTCCCGATTTGCGTATCAGCAAATCATTTTCAAATATGCTCAATGCTTATCACTCCGGTGACAAGCAAAATAAAGTTGTCAAAGAAACGGTAACTTTTATTAAGCAAAAACTCGATTCAGCAAAGTGGTTTATCGACGCAATTCACCAACGTCAGCAGACGCTATTAAAGACCATGGAAGCAATTGTACGTTATCAGGAACTGTTCTTTCGGGATGGTGACGAATCTTTGTTGAGACCCATGATTCTAAAAGATATTGCCGAGATTATCCAAATGGAAATTTCGACCGTTTCACGGGTAGCAAATAGTAAATCAGTTCAGACAGATTTCGGAATTTATCCGTTGAAGTATTTCTTCTCAGAAGGAATTTCTACGAATTCGGGCGAAGATGCTTCGAGCCGTGAGGTAAAAAATATCCTCAGAGATATTGTCGATAATGAGCCAAAACACGCCCCTTTATCAGACGATAAGTTAGAAAAAATCCTCAAAAAGCGTGGCTATAACATCGCCCGACGCACCGTTGCTAAATACCGCGAACAACTGAATATTCCAGTAGCGAGATTGCGGAAACAGATTTAATTGCTGTGTATTTTCCGGTAACGTTGTTGGATATCCAGTGCCTCTGTGAGGTATAAACAGATATGCTATGGTAATCTAGTGATATGGCCAGCTTCATTCTCATTCATCGGTTAATATTTTGTCTACAGCATGGTATCCAGAAAGTATTGCTCCTGCCACTCCCATTTGCTGATATATGTCATAAACTTCACCAGCAAAATAAACCTTATTATCCAAAGGTAGATTAAGAACCTTAAGATGAGATTTCTTTTCTTGCATGGCTTGTGTCCAAGTACCTTGAGTAAATTCGTATTGCCCCCAATTTTCTAAAATATAATCTCCGGAATAAAGTTCCGTGGCTTTTCCATCAAACATTTTATCCAACTCTTGAAGTAAGCTGGAGACCATTTCCTGTTCAGAGTTAAGGTCGTAGTACTTTTGGGTTTCATCTCCCGTACATAGAAATCCTAACACATTGGTTTGAGCATCTTTTTTGAAAGCCATATCATAGAATCCCTTTTGTCCGTTTTCTACTTTACAATTAATAGCGTCAGGGTAGAATTTATCTTTGAATTTCAAAGCCACTTTAAACCCAGGATGAAAGGTGATAGATTCAATAGCCTTCTTCTTTTCGTCATTCATTTCTGGTGTAAAGGAGATCATATTAGATTTTAGAACTCCGATAGAAACGGTGACTAAAACACGGTCTGCTTCATAGGTTTCTCCAGTTACGGTTTTAACGAAGACCTTATTATTTGAATAGTCAATTGATATAACAGGAGAATTGAATTGAATTTTGTTTTTTACCGTTTTTGCTATGTTTTCATTGACGAAGTCGTACCAAGTAGTACTTTTAAATTTAGATTCTGGCATGAACTTATACATAAAGTTGTTTTGCCTTTGAGAATTGATCTTATAATCTTTTCCATCCCAGCTTGCAGTGTTCTCCAGATGATAAGGAATTAGTTCTTCATCTATTTCTGTTCCTTGTTTTCCTTTTAATTTATTCAAAGTAATAGGAGCACTATGAAGCCATTCAGCTCCAATGTCAATTGGAAAATCTGCCAAAGTTGTATCCTTTTTTAGCCTACCACCATATCTATTGATTGCCTCTAAAATTATATAATCAATGTCATTCTGTTCCAATACTTTTGCTGCTGCTAAACCTGATGCTCCCGCTCCAACTATGATTACTTTTCCTTTATAACTGTATGTTTTATGTAATGCAGTTTCCGTTGGGAGTTTGCTTTCGGCTCTTGCAGCCCATTTAAAGCAGCCAGATAAGAAGAGGCTTGAAGAAATCAGAAATAGTAATACGAAATTAAGTTTCATCCTAGGAAATTTATCATTTTAAACTGTTCACAAAAGTCGTGTTTTCTAAACAGGTTTCATTTGACAAATGTCACAAAGCTATCTCTTAGCTCTTATTCTACTCAAGGTTTCCCTGCTAATGCCTAAAAACGAAGCTAAATCTGTTAGGGATACTCTTTGTAGTAACTGAGGTTCCGTTTTTATCAATATTTCATAGCGTTCTTTGCCAGGTTTAGATTGTATATAAAGAAGCTCTTCTAAGAAAATGGCATGTTGAGAAATCAATTCATTGATTAATCGGCTAACTGATATTTTAGTTTCTGAAAGCGTTTTGAAAGCTTTAGTATTGATCCTGATTAACTCCGAATCTTCAAGTAGTTTGATAGTTTCATTGGATGGAAGCCCTTCAAAAGATTTGATGGTTGATACAACCTCTTTTTCAAAGGCAAACCAAGTGCAGATTTCTTTTACTTGTTTTAGATGATATGACTTAACACTTCCGCTGATTATGAAGTAAAAGAAGTGGTGTCTTTTTCCTTCCTGTATTAGTTCTGTCCCTTTCGAAACTTTTAGATAATCGCAAGAATCTGCAATTTCATCAAGAGTAGTGCTCTCTAAGTAAGGATATATTGATTTTAAAAATGCTTTAATGTCAGATTTATTCATTCTGTCTTTTGAGCAATTGGCTATAACGGTTAGTATAAGAAACGTAAGTGATTTTGATGCACTTACCTGTCAATTTACACTGAGACACTTATGTTTTTTTATACATTGTTGTAGCTAGTGCTTATTCACTCTTCAGCTTATTGACTTCTAATTTAAAAAAATCTTCAAGCCGTTTTGAACCATATTGGTTCGCAATATTATCATCTGCCATTGCTGTTAAGAAAAATTCAATTGGGCCGTAAGTTTTTGAAGATGTAAAAGTACGTAATAACCAAATTGTAAATCTCCTTGTCCAGTCAGGTAAATGGCTAATCTTGACAGTTTCTCCCCAAGCTTTTAATGCTAGTTCAGCCAATTCATTTTGACTTAAAATATCAATACCTCCTACAGTTTCTTCCTTTATTCCGTCTACCATTTTATCAACACAAACCATTGCTAAATCTTCTCCATCTATTGGATTTAATTTGAAATTACCATCTCCAAATAAATATACTCTTCCTCCTTTAGCCATGTCCAGAAAATCTCTCATGTCAGAGAAAAAACCATTCGGACGCAAAACACAATAATTCATTCCTGAATTTTTTAATTCGGCTACAAATTTTTCTTTAGCTTCAAATATTTTCAGATGCTTAAGCTTATCTCCATTTATTGCAGAGATATATTGGAATGCTTTAACCTTATCTTGTAATGCCTCCTTTAATATATTTGAATTG
>JBLHXN010000007.1:0-60800 GCA_047630355.1 Spirosomataceae bacterium
AAGTTTGTAAAAACTTAAATCCAAGACCGTACAACAAGAGCCGTATGAATCGAGAGGTTCACGTACGGTTCTGTGAGAGGTAAGGGGTGAAATTCCCCTTATCTACTCGACTGTATGCCGTTTTTTTATTTCCTAAGCCAACTAAAAAAGCTCTCATTTATAAAAGGAATATAAATCCAAACCATTAAAGGAACAAGAATTAAACTCAATATTAGATTTTGTAAAGAACTTGGCAAATCAGTCATTAAAGGCATTAGGCTTTTAGAAAGTACTGTAAAAACTGGGTAAATAAAAAGCCAAATTAGAAATGCAAACTTGTATTTTTTTGGTTGTGTGTTATTTTCCATTTACGAGCGAACTTGCGAAAAATGACTGATTACACTTTTATTAAATAATAAATAAATAACCACCAATTGAACACAAAAGAAAAGTCCGATTGCTCCAAAAATCATTTCTGGTGGATTAGATACTTGTGGGCTAAGGTATTCTGTCAATAGTCCGTTTGCATAATCAAATGCACCAATACAGTTATAGGCAATTAATCCCCCCCAAAGCCTTAATCCTGTTTTCTTATAAGCTAAATAAGCCATCAGTGGTGCTAATAGCCCTAGGGTTGTATCTGTTGCCCAAGGTCCAAGCCACTCGTTGGGGTCTGGTCCACCAAGCATTTCTAAACCTGGGAAATAGGTAACAACTGAAAACCTACCAAAGGTTAAAGCGATCAGTATAGCTATCCATTTTATTTGTTTCGGGCGAATTTTTGTTTCGTGTAAATTATTCATTTCTTTCTCTCTATTTAAGATTTTTAATAATGAGGCAAAGTTGCAGTCATTTAAAAAGCTGTGCATTAATATAGATTAAGAAATGAATGTGATTCAATTATTTAGATCTGGCTTTATCTCCTTTAGCTTTACTTAAAGCTTCTGGCGTAATGCCGAGGTACGAAGCAATCATTCGTTGAGGAACTCTTTGCGTAATGTCAGGATAAATATCTATGAAATGTTCATAGCGTTCAATGCCATTGGAACTCATCAACTTAATAATCCGATTTTGTAAAGTATATAATCGATTAACTAGTGAATTGACATTTGCGTTTTGTATTGTTTCCTCTTTTTCTAAAACAATAAGTATAGAGTCCTCTATTGCGTCTATAAATAATTCACAAGGTGCTTTAGTATCACAATTATCAGCTATTATCCAATTTTCAGGTGCAAACATATAAATGTGTTCTTTGCCTTTGTCGTCAATTGAATAACTTCGTAACAAACCTGATTCAACTTTATATACTTTTGAATCAAGCTCTCCTTGACGTTGAATTATTTGTCTTTTTTTTACTTCAATTCTTTTCAATTCGTGTTTTTTTTAAATGGCATACAACGTTTTGCTAATTTGTACTGAAATGGCATTAATGCAAAACCATTTTCAGCCCGCACTAAATTAAGTAAAAAAGCACAAATTTACTTAAACCACCGTCAGCCATTTTTGTATAAATTTGCTGTTAGGTGCTGGCTTCTTTTAACTTCTTTCAGTCGTTCAAATTTATTGTCGCAATAGTAAAAATTATAATTACAAGAAAAGACAAAATCGGATATTTTGATTGGTCAGGTCCAAGCTTTAATAAATCTGCCAATACAAGATAAAAGGGAATGCTCAATATTATGAGTCCTGTGTCTTGAAGTAATAAATTCAAAAAGCTATTTCCTGAGGCTTGAAAGAAGATCAAAAGCATTAGTATTAACGATAATAGAATTACGATAAACTCAAATGAGAATAGTTCTTTCAATTGAGAATCCATAATTGGATGACACAACCACCCATATAAAGTGCCGTCAGCTCTAGTCCACAATTTTTTAATATTATTAATTTTCGTTTTGTCATTGGCTTGCACCTAACTCGTATATATATATGCAAGTTAAACAATCTCCTCAACTTGTGTATATATCCAGCAGTTGTTCTGTTTCAAATCGTTAAAAGGCTATTATTGCGGTTATAATATGTAAATTAGTAAGTGTGAAAAAATATATATTTGAAATTGGTCATCATAAACAAAAAGAAGTTATTTGGATAAACTTTGCCTATCGATAAGCAACTCATAGATAGGGTCAAAAAGCTGGTTGGGAGTAAATGGAGTTCGTCCGAAAAAGCGTGGTACGTCACAGACAATAATCACTACCGCAAGCTATTTGATTTGCCCATTCGGGAAATAGGCGAAAGTTATGTTGAAAAAATAGATGAAACCAATAAGCAAGCTTTTAGCGACTTTAGAAACCAGCTAAAACTAAAAGATTATAGCCAGAATACGGTCATAAATTACACGTCGGTATTTGCCAATTTTCTGATTGTATTGAAGCAGGTAAACGCCGATACGCTTCCTCAACCTCGATTACGGGCTTACTTTGTGTATTGTGTAAAACATCTGAAAATAAAAACCTCAGACTTGAATACACGTATAAATGCTATCAAATTTTATTACGAGCAGGTTTTGATGATGCTGAAGATGTTCTTCGATATTCCCCGCCCAAAGAAAGATGCTACCGAAAGTATTTAGTGCTGAAGAGGTGAGGCGGTTATTGCGAGCCACTGAAAACAAAAAACACAACCTTATGCTAAAAATATGTTACGGGATGGGGCTGCGGGCATCAGAAGTTACCGCCCTCAAAGTATCTGATATTGACCGTATGACGGTTTTGGTTGAACAGGCAAAAGGAAAACGTGACAGGATTGTGAACTTATCCGCGTCTATCCTCGAAGAGTTGCGTAATTATTACTTGGAGTACAAGCCCAAAAACTATTTATTTGAAGGCCAGTACGGAGGAGAGTACAGTTACAGTAGTTTGAAGAATGTATTTGACAAAGCATTGAAGTCCGCTAAAATAAGAAAAAAGCGGACGCTTCACTCACTTCGACATAGTTACGCCACACATTTGATGGATGCTGGTACGGATGTACATTTTATTCAAGAACTTTTGGAACATCAAAGTATTACAACTACTCAGAAATACCTCTATGTTTCCCGTCAATCGGCGAGTACCATAAAAAGTCCGCTTGATTTACTGTGAGTGCCAACTTAGTAGAGCTCTAAACTCGTTGTTGCTTCACTCAAGAACCCCCTCCGGTTCAACCGCCAACACCGCACCGGATTCGGCAATTTCAGTAAGTGAAACGGTTTTGGTTTCGTTTACCAAAAGTGGGTCGTACTTTGCGGCAACTCTGACGTAATTTTCGGTGAATCCGTGCATCATACCGTTTTCGACATCTTCTTCAAAAAGTACCGTAAATTCCTTTCCGAGTTGTTGTTCGTAGAAATAACGACGTTTTTTATCGGATAGGATGTGCAACATTTTTGACCGTTTGCGGCGTTCGCCTTTATCCACTATTGGCTTTATTTCGATTGCTTTTGTATTGGCTCTTTCGGAGTAAGTAAAGACGTGCAAATAGCTGATGGGCAATTCGTTGAGGAAGTTGTAGCTTTCCAGAAAGAGTTCTTCTGTTTCGCCCGGATGCCCAACAATAACGTCAACACCGATGCAGCAATCTGGCATTACTTCTTTTATTTTTGCTACCCTTTCTATATAAAGTTCGCGGTTGTAACGGCGTTTCATCAGTTTCAAAACTTTATTCGAGCCAGACTGAAGGGGAATGTGAAAATGAGGCACGAATCTCTCAGAAATTGCAACAAATTCAATTATTTCGTTTGATAATAAGTTCGGTTCAATAGATGATATTCTGAATCGTTCGATTCCTTTTACTTTATCAAGCTCTTTTATCAATTCTAAAAAATCTGACTGTCTTTCTCCATTCACAATACCGAAGTCACCGATGTTCACGCCCGTAAGCACAATTTCTTTTACGCCGGCGGCGGCGATTTCTTCGGCGGCGGCAACAATATTTTTAACCTCATCTGACCGGCTTTTACCGCGAGCCAACGGAATGGTGCAATACGTGCAAGGGTAATCGCATCCATCCTGCACTTTAAGAAAAGTACGGGTACGGTCGTTTAGTGAAAAAGAGGTATGGTATTCGAGTGGCTCTTCGATGGAGGAGTTAAAAATTTTCGCGGGACTTAGAGTGTTTTCGGCCTTACGCTCTTTTGTAAACGTTCCGAGTAATTCATGCAGCCTGAATTTTTCTGCTGCTCCAAGTACCGCATCTACGCCCGGAATTTCTGAAATCTCTTGCGGTTTCAGTTGTGCGTAACACCCAATAATCGCTACAAAGCCATCGGGATTGATCTTATTCGCTTCCTTGACAATTTTACGGCACTTCTTGTCGGCGTTTTCGGTAACCGAACACGTATTAATAATGAAAATATCTGGCGTGTCTGAAAATTCACTTTTGATAAATCCTTTTTCTTCAAATGTGCGAGAAATGGAGGATGTTTCGGAGTAATTAAGCTTACAGCCAAGTGTGTAAAATGCGACTTTTTTCATAATTATAATTTACGCTGCAAAATTACGTAAAAAAGCCCCTCAAAAAAATTGAGGGGCTTCGTAAAATGCAATTCTGTTATTTTATCAAAATTTGGCAGTTTTTACCGTTTTGATAATTCTTGCAGCAATTTTGTAAGGGTCACCGTTAGAAGCGGGTCTTCTGTCTTCTAACCAGCCTTTATAACCTTTTTGAACGGCAATAATCGGAATTCTGATTGAGGCACCTCTATCTGAAACTCCCCATGAGAAATCTGTTATAGCGGCTGTTTCGTGTAAACCAGTCAAACGTTGATCGTTAAATTCTCCGTAAACGGCAATATGTTCTTTAACGAACGGTCTGAAAGCTTCACAGATTGCAGCATAGACATCTTTGCTTCCGCTTGTTCTCAAGGCGGTGTTAGAGAAGTTTGCGTGCATACCTGAACCGTTCCAATCCATATCTTTTCCAAGAGGCTTTGGGTGGTAGTCAATATAATAACCGTATTTTTCGGTAAGTCTGTCAAGTAGGTATCTGGCAATCCAGATTTCGTCCCCCGCTTTTTTGGCACCCTTAGCAAATAATTGAAATTCCCACTGACCACTTGCCACTTCCTGATTGATTCCTTCAAAGTTTAAACCAGCGTCAATGCACAGATCGGCGTGTTTTTCAACTAATCCTCTGCCGTGCGTATTTTTTCCGCCAACTGAGCAGTAATACATGCCTTGTGGAGCCGGGTAGCCGCCAATTGGGAAGCCGAGAGGTAGCTGAGTTTTAGTATCCATTATGAAATATTCCTGCTCGAAACCGAACCAGAAATCATCGTCTTCGTCGTCAATTGTGTTTCTGCCGTTTGATACGTGAGGTGTGCCATCAGCATTCATTACTTCGGTCATTACTAAATAACCATTTATTCTATCTGGGTCTGAATATATGGCTACCGGCTTCAAAATACAGTCAGATGAACCACCTTCTGCTTGTCTGGTAGATGAACCATCAAAAGACCAATCGCCAATTTCGCCGAGTGTTCCTTTGAAGTCTTCGTGATCTTCAACTTTAGTTTTACTTCTCATATTCTGAGTAGGGAAGTAGCCGTCTAACCAAATGTATTCTAATTTAATTTTTGCCATTGTAAAACGAGTTTGTAAGGTTTTGTAAATGTTTAGTTATTTAGATTTAACCATAACAAATATATACTTTATGCCATAGAATATTAAGACAATAGGGCTTTTCAACGCAATAATATTTTATATTATTGAAATAATGCAAAAAAATATTTAAAACCGTAAAAACGGCAACTTCGATGTATTGATAAATCAAGATTAAAGTGATAGATAAGCTTTATATATACTTAAAACTTGCATATTTTACTTTTTTAGGTAATCCTCGTAGGTTGCTTGTTGCAGAGATTTACCTTTAAGTTCAATTGCTTTTTTATCTCCAGTAGTCTCAATTGATAGCACTTTTAGACCGGTATTATCAAAGAGCAGCTTTCCGGTTGGTTCAATAAAACCAAATCCGTTATTGAAAGTGAAAAATGCCCATTGAGGTTGTTTGGCGAGGAGTGGATTTTTAGACCAAACGTAATCCGAGTCATTCATTTTGTAATGATTAAGAATCATTTTTGAAATGTCTACCTGAGATAATAGGACATCCAACTTTTGATTCTTTTTGACTGCTCCACCAGTCCAGAACATCGGGATTTTGTAATCGTCAAACCTGAAATTTGTTTTCGGAAAACGATGTCCGTGGTCTGCTACAATGATAACTACAGTATTGTCCCACCACCATTGTTGTTTTGCGTCGGTGATGAATTTTTTCAAGGATTCGTCCACGTACGATACTGAATTATAAAATTTATTTTCGATCGTTTTTTCTTTGTACTTATAAGCTACCGGAACGTCAAATGGCTCGTGCGATGATGCCGTAAGAATTGTTCCGAAAAACGGCCGACCCGACTTTGTTTCATGATCCGAAATAAAGCGGTCGAGTAGTTCGCCGTCATACACGCCCCAAGCAGACTTTTGCAATGATTCAGGAAACGAACCCGATTCTGTGATATTTTGATAATCAGCTAATAACAAGTACTCCTTTAAATTTAGAAACGACGCGTTTCCGCCGTAATAAAAGGAAGTAGCGTATGATTTATTTTCAAATTCTTTGGTAAGAAATGGTAGCTTTTCAATTTTCTTGTTATCATAAATAATAGACTTTGCGGGTATGGAAGGGTACCCGTTCAAAATCGCGATCAGCCCTTCTTCGGTGTGACTTCCGGCAGCGTACATATTAGAGAAGTACAAAGACGAATCCCGAAGTGAGTTCAAAAAAGGCGTAATTTGAATGCCTTCCACTTCCATGCTTAATACTTTATCGGTCAGGCTTTCTACCACAACAACGAGCACGTTTGTTTGCTCATCTACACTTATTAGCGGAGAGAATTTACCGTCAAGACCTTTTGGATATAAGGCTTCTAAATTTCTGCTGATTTCTCTGCGGGGAAGAAAGCTGTACGGGTTGAGCTTCGTGTCGAATTGCTTCAGTAAAGAGTACCCAAAATACCACGGACTATTCAAGGTTGAAATATTGACAAAATAGTTGTCGGAAAAGTACAGTTGTCCTGGCTTTAGATTCTGACCTAAAATTCCTCCACGTATTGGAATGATTAATAACGCCGTGATCACAAAAGATATAGGAATAAAAGGAATCTTTTCGGTGAATTTCCACTTGTTCAAGTTGTGCGAAATTATCCGGTAGACGAAGTAACTTGCGATTGCCAACAGAATGAGGAAACTGACGAAAAGTCTGAGGATAGGAGATGACCTTGCGGAAGCAAATGCTTCTCTTGGGCTCGATAAATAATTGAGTGGAGTTCCGTCTAACCTGAATTTCCAAACGTTGTAAACTTCTAAATCAATGACAACAATCAACGTTAGAATTACGGTCAAAAAAAAAGTATAACCGTAGAGCATTGATTCCAGACGGCTCTTTTTGAAGAAATGCGAGAAGGTAACCAATAAGAACGGAATGACTGACAAATAGGCGGACATGGAGAGGTCCATCACCACGCCGTTTTTAAAAACACCGTAGATTAATTCTAACGTTAAGGATTTTACTTCTTGGATGTGATAAATTAGAAATATTATTCTGGCACAGATAAAATAAGTGAACCAGAAAATATAGTACAGCAATAAAAATTGTAATCGTTCTTTCATTTCATAAATTTGCTCAAAATAGTTTAAGATGGCACAAAATCGTCAGGAAGCAGTAAGGATTGCTCAACAAAGAGATAGCTCCAAATTCAGGGCCGAAGATAGGGCATTAAGTACATACTTTAAAGAAAATATTTTCGATGATTTAGTTATCGAGCGTTACCTAACGCCTGATAAATACCGTCGGTTTTTGGTTTCTAAGGAAAATCGTACCGCCGTTGATGAAATATTAGCGGATGATATTGCCAAAAGTATGAAGTCTTGGGCACAAGCTAAGGGTGCAACGCATTATACCCATTGGTTTCAACCACTAACGGGAAGCTCGGCAGAAAAACACGATGCCTTTGAAGGTATCGCGTATGACGGACGTTTTATCGCCAACTTTAAAGGGCGTACGCTTTTTCAACAAGAGCCGGATGCTTCTTCGCTACCCAGCGGCGGAATTCGGCAAACGTTTGAAGCCCGTGGTTATACCTCGTGGGATATTACCTCGCCGCCGTTTATTCGTTACAATAGTGCGGGTTCGGGTACACTTTGTATTCCTTCGCTCTATAATTCTTTCACGGGAGAATCTTTAGATACGAAGACGCCGCTGCTCCGTTCCATAAATTTATTGAATAAGGCTGCCACCAATGTCGGGATAATCTTTGACCGCCACATTGAATCTGTAAAGCCTTATCTCGGGTTAGAGCAAGAGTATTTTCTAATTGATGAAGCTCTTTATAATTCCCGACCTGACTTAGTCATGGCGGATAAAACCGTTTTTGGGCACATACCGGCGAAGGGCCAGCAACTCGAAGATCATTATTTCGGCTCAATACCTTCACGGATTCATAATTTCATGATTGACTTTGAGACGGAAGCTCAAAAATTGGGAATTCCGGTCAGGACTCGGCACAATGAAGTTGCTCCGGCTCAATTTGAAGTCGCTCCAATTTACGAAGAAGCTAACATCGCCTGCGACCACAACATTTTGATGATGGATCTGATGCGGAAGACGGCTCAAAAGCATAAGTTAGCCGTTCTGTTTCACGAAAAACCGTTTAGTCACATTAATGGTAGTGGGAAACACGCCAATTGGTCACTGTTTACAAATACGGGGGTGAATTTATTTGCACCGAGTACAAAGCCGAAAGAGGGGCTTCGTTTTGTTACATTTTTGGTGAATGTTATTAAAGCCGTTCACGAAAATGCAGATTTACTGCGTGCCTCCGTAGCAGATTGCGGAAACGAATATAGATTGGGCGGATTAGAAGCACCGCCAACCATTATGTCGGTTTTCTTAGGCAGTGAAATGACTGCGGTTTTGGAAGGAATCGAGAAACAGGAAATCGTTAAAATCGAGAAAGGTGAAAACGCCTACCTTAAACTCGGACTTACGCATATTCCCGCCATTTTATTGGGTAATACAGACAGAAATCGTACTTCTCCCTTTGCATTTACCGGGGATAAATTTGAATACCGTGCCGTTGGTAGTTCAGCAAATGCGGCAACTCCGATGATGGTGCTCAACACAATCGTGGCGAATCAGCTCGAACAGTTTAAGAAGGATTACGATAACGAAAGATTAGTTGACGATAGTAAGAAAGAGGGAATTGTCGTTAAAATCTTAAAAAAATACATCGGTGGTTTTAAAGATATTCTTTTTGAGGGAAATAGTTATTCTGAAGAGTGGAAAGAGGAAGCCAAACGGCGGGGACTGAGTAATATCACGTCAACGCCCGAAGCACTGAAAAGTTATCTGGACCCTAAGTTTGTCGACCTGTTCGAGCAGAAAAAAATTCTGAGTAAAACCGAAATAATAGCTCGTTATAATATCGAACTTCTTAATTACGTAAAAAAAGTGCAAATTGAGTCGAGGGTTATTGGTGATCTGGCTCAAAATCATATTATTTCAACGGCTATCGGTTATCAGTCGTCGCTCATTCAGAACGCCAAAAACTTAAAAGAAATCGGATTGGAGAAAGAAGCAGAGCCAATTGTGAGTATTATTAAGAATATTTCTGAGCACGTGAGTAGTATTACTTCTTTTGTGCTCGAAATGACTGAAAAGCGAAAAGTAGCAAATGTCGATCCGTCTTTAGAAGAGCAGGCAAGAATATATTCGGAAGAAGTAAAACCATATTTTAAGAAAATACGCTATCACGTAGATAAGCTTGAACTTATTATTGATGATAAAGATTGGCCACTAGCCAAATATCGTGAAATGTTCTATTTATTGTAAATTTATTAAAGCAAAAATTAATGAATATCGGGTTTAACGCAGAAGAAATTGCTCAACTAAGAGCGGAGTGTCTCAAAGAAGGGAAACCTTATGTATTAGTGGAAGACGAAGCAGATTTTGCTGAAACTGGGCAAGCCGTTCACTTTCAGTTTGTGGGAATGAAGCACAATCAGCAAGTAATATACGATGTTTTGATGACTACGCTTGAAATGGAGTATCAGTTGGAACTTTACGATACCGCTGCGGAGGAAATTAGTGAAGAAGTCAAAACCAAAAACATTTCTGATGAGGCAAAAATAGAAGAAATGCTTGAGGAAACCATGAACCTTCTTGAAGAGGAGGAGGCGGTAAAAGTTGCGGAGCAACTCAACATAGATCCTGACTTTGAGTACGGTATCGGTATTGAGTACGTGAAGAACATTCCTATCATCACGGATAAAGAAATAAGAAAGTTCATTCAGGAGTTCAGCGAAGATAAATTAAAGATTGACAAAACGCTTTACAGCTTCGAATCTGAAAACGAGTAGTAACCATGCAGCTTTTCTACGCCCCAGATGCTTTAAATAATAACGTACTGGACCAAACCAATAGCCAGCACTGTATCAAAGCTCTCCGCAAAAAAGCGGGGGACTTAGTAGACTTGGTGGATGGTAAAGGGAATTTTTTCCAAGTAAAATTGACAAATGAACATCCGAAAAAATGTGAATTCAGTATATTAAGCCAGTGTAGAGAAGTTTCCCGAAAAAGAAGGGTCCATATTGCGATGGCTCCCACGAAAAATAATAACCGTACGGAGTGGTTTGTGGAGAAGGCGATTGAAATAGGAGTGGACGAAATATCATTCATCCAAACCACCAATTCCGAACGTAAGCACTTTTCGCTTGACCGAATTGAAAAAATCGCTATTTCGGCGATGAAACAATCTCTGAAAGCAACATTGCCGATTTTGAACTCGTTAGTTGACTTTGAAACGTTTCTTGCCGAACAACAAAATTCAATTGCAAACAAATTTGTGGCTCATTTACGTGATGATTCCACACCACTGTCGAAACATTTAAGCTCAACAAATAGTCTGATTTTGGTAGGCCCCGAAGGCGATTTTACGGCGGAAGAAATAGAACGAGCTGCTCAGAATAAATTTCAGTTAGTTTCTCTGGGAAATTCTCGGCTCAGAACTGAAACCGCCGCAGTAGTGGCTTGCACATTTTTAAATATTGATGATTAAAAATAGATTCTTATTACTAGTACTACTTTTGGTTGGCTTTGAAGCACTTTGTCAAAGCCCATCTATCAAAATCGCTAAGTTAAAATACAGCGGTGGTGGTGATTGGTACGCAAACCGAACAGCACTTCCTAACTTGATTGAATTCTGTAACAAAGAATTGAACGCGAATATTTACGAGGAAGAAGACGTAGTTGAAGTAGGAAGTACCGAAATATTTCAATACCCGTTCCTTTACATGACTGGCCACGGAAATGTACTTTTTACCGATGCAGAAGCTAAGAATTTAAGAAATTATCTCATTAGCGGTGGTTTTCTTCACATTGATGATAATTACGGTATGAACAATTTTATTCGCCGAGAGATGAAAAAGGTTTTTCCGGAACACGATTTTGTGGAAATTCCGTTTAATCATCCGATATATAATCTTAAATATAAGTTTAAATCTGGCTTGCCGAAAATCCATGAGCACGATAATAAGCCACCGCAAGGGTTTGGTATTTTTTACGAAGGAAAGCTGGTAAGTTATTTTTCTTATGAGTCGGATTTAGGAAACGGTTGGGAAGATCAAAGTATCTATAACGATCCACAATCTGTCCGTCTAACTGCTTTACAGATGGGAGCAAATTTAATTGAATACGCATTTACAATTCTATAATCTATAATAATCTACAAATAACTCCATGGTTGCCGCACTTTCATTTTTTATCGGTCACTGGTACTTGTCACTATTTAGCCAGACCTTCTTTTTGCACCGCTATTCCGCTCACAAAATGTTTACGATGAGTAAAGGTTGGGAACGGTTCTTCTACCTTCTTACGTACATTACGCAAGGGTCTTCATACCTGAATCCGCGTTCTTACGCTATACTACATCGTATGCACCACGCATTTAGCGATTCACCTAAAGATCCGCACTCGCCACACCATACGAAGAATATCTTCACGATGATGTGGAAAACTAAAGATATCTACAACGCTATTTTGTTTTACAAACAAAAAGTAGAGGCTCGTTTTGAAAAGGATTTACCCGAATGGAAAACCATTGACCGCATGGGTGATGCCTGGGTTTCAAGAGCACTTTGGGCTGTAGCTTACATCGCTTTTTATATCGTAGGATTTTTCTACTGGGATATTCACTGGGCGTTTTTCTTTTTATTGCCAATTCACTTCCTGATGGGACCAATCCACGGAGCGATTGTAAACTGGGGCGGGCACAAGTACGGCTATCAGAATTTTGACAATAATGATAGGTCCAAAAACTCATTACTTGTTGATTTTCTTATGATGGGTGAATTGTTCCAGAATAATCACCATAAGCATCCGCTTTCTATCAATTTCGCGAAGAAGTGGTATGAGATTGATCCTACGTATCCAGTAATTAAGTTATTAACTTGGGCGAAGGTTATCAAGCCCCGCGTAGGAATAGTTGGTCACGAAGAGCACACGCATTAATTTCTTAGTTGTGTGGCATAATAAAGCCGAGTGACAGAAAATAATACCAACGATAAAGAAATTGGAATTATGGAAAAAGAAATTACCAAAGAATACACTAATACTGAGGTAACAATAGTTTGGAAACCTAAATCTTGTATACATTCATTAGAATGCATAAAAGCTTTACCAAAAGTGTATCGACCAGAAGAAAAACCCTGGATACAAATAGAGCATGCTACCACAGATGAGCTGAAGGTGCAAATTAGAAAATGTCCGTCAGGAGCTTTGAGTTTCTACATGAATGGTGAAGAAAACAAAGAGGAAGAAACATTAGAAACTAAAGTAGAAGTGTTGAAAAATGGACCGCTACTTGTTTATGGCACCCTAAGAGTTAAAGACAAAGACGGGCGGGAAGAACTAAAAAATAAAGCAACGGCTTTTTGTAGATGCGGAGCTTCCAGCAATAAGCCTTATTGTGACGGAACACATATCAAAGTAAGTTTTAATGATTGACTAAATGAAAATAGAGGTTCAAGAAATAGGTTCAAAAGGGATGGCTTTTGTAGCAGAGGAAAACAAAGTACTTGCCCAAATGACGTATTCTATTGCTTCCTCTGAACTTATCATTATTGATCATACAGAAGTAAATCTCACGCTAAAAGGTAAAGGAGTGGGGAAGCAGCTCTTGATGGTTATTGTTGAAAAAGCAAGAAAGGAAAAGTTTAAGATTCTACCGCTTTGTCCTTTTGCAAAATCCGTTTTTGAGAGAGATAAAACTATAAATGATGTCTTACGATAATAATTTATGCTTTTGAATCGACAATGACACTTTACTTTCTACGCATATTACAGACTAAAAAAACAAATATGAAGAATGAAAAATGCCACAAGACACTGTACATAAAAAATAAGTGAAACAGTTGTGAATTGAAGGCCTTTGGCTCGAATCATACTTTGTGTTTAACCGAAATTTTAGAGTTTCGTAATAGCCTACATTTCACATACTAAACGTAAACGACATTTGAGATGTTGGATGTTTAGACGCTCCCTTATAGATAACAGAAAAGACCAACTTAATAGTTGGTCTTTTCTGTTTCAAAATTTTCTAAATTGTCCGCCACTTCTTTGGCAAAAAGTCCGCCGAGTGAGCCGTCAACCACGCGGTGGTCATAAGAGTGTGAAATAATCATTTTGTGCCGTATTCCGATAAAGTCTCCAGCAGGGGTTTCTACTACAGCTGGCTTTTTCAGAATCACTCCGAACGCCATAATTGCAACCTGCGGTTGAACAATAATAGGTGTGCCCGATAAATTACCAAAACCACCAATATTTGAAATAGTGTATGTTCCGCCCGTGAGTTCATCAGGTTTTAATTGATTTAATCTGGCACGCTCAGCTAAGTCATTTACCTTTTTCGTCAATCCTACCAAACTGTATGAGTCAGCATTTTTAATAATCGGCACAATCAAGTTGCCGTCGGGTAGGGCTACCGCCATTCCGATATTTATATCCTTTTTCTTGATGATTGAATCGCCGTCAACCTGAATATTTATCATCGGAAACTTCTGAATTGCCTGTACTATAGCCTGAATCAGAATGGGAGTGAAGGTGATTTTTTCGCCGTTCTTTTTTTGGAAAGAACTCTTGACTTTATTCCGCCATTCAACTACTTCAGTCATATCAACTTCCACGAAAGAAGTTACGTGCGGAGCGGTGCGTTTTGACGAAACCATGCGTTCGGCAATAACTTTTCGCATACGTGTCATCTCAATTATCTCATCGGATAGAGCAACGCTTGTTACTGGTTTTGCTACTTCAATAACTTTGGGAGTAGGAGTACTAACGATATTTTGGCTTTGCACGAAATTTAAAATATCGTTCTTTGTAACCCGTCCGTCTTTTCCACTACCCGTAACGGTATCCAATACCTGACGCGAAATATTTTCTTCGTTCGCAATATTCAATACCAGTGGGGAGTAAAATCGTTGACTTTCGTCAGTTGACTTTTTGTTTTCGTTTACAGAAGTCGTAATTAGCCCAACTTGCTCCTCGATATCTTTGGCAATTTCGGTGCTCTTGAAGTTATCAACGGGATTAACTTTATCGTCTTTTTGCTCTTGCCCATTTTTTGCATTACCCGCCACCTCAACTAAGCATATTGGCTTGCCAACGATAGCCACGTCGCCTTCTTGTACCAAGAACTTCGTGATTTTACCGCTCATCGACGAACCGATTTCTGTATCTATTTTATCGGTAGCGACCTCAATAACCATATCGTCTTCAGTGACATTATCACCTTCCTTCACGAGCCAGTTTAGCACGGTACATTCAAAAATGCTTTCGCCCATGGGGGGCATCGTCATTTCAACTATTTTCATTATGCGTTATTTCTGTTTGTTGATGATGAGTCTTAACAAGTTTATTACTGAATAACTGCTGTATTCAATATTAACTTTCCTTTGCAAAGTTAATTGTAATTTCCTGCAAACCGTCTTTTCGGCGGAAGATACGGCAATAAAAACCGTCCCGACGGGTTTTTCTGGTGTTCCTCCAGTTGGTCCTGCTACACCGCTCGTTGCTAATCCGTAAGTGGTACCCATCAGTTTCCGAACGCCATCTGCCATTTCTTTAACCGTTTCTTCGCTTACAGCCCCGTGAGACTTTAGCGTTTCTTCTTTAACGCCCAAAGTTTTAGCCTTTATATCATTAGCGTAACTGACTATGCTTCCCTGAAAATAGGCAGAACTACCCGGAATACTCGTGAAAAGGTGCGAAGCAAACCCGCCGGTGCAACTTTCAGCGAGAGAAATAGTAGAATTATCATCCATCAACAGTCTGCCAACGGCTTCTGGGAGTGACTCTCCAGTTAAGGAGTAAACGTACTTTTCGATTTGCGGTAAGACTTTTTCGATTTCGACATCAATTTCTTTACTGAGTTCTTCTGCATTATCGCCAATTCCGGTGAGTCGTAATCTAACCTGACCTCTCCCCGGCAAATAAGCGAGTTTAATATGTGCGGGCAACTGATCTTCCCACTCTTCGATCTGTTCTGCTAAAAAGGATTCTCCAATTCCGACCGTTCCAATGACTTTGTGTGTTATAATCGGTGACTTGAAATGCTTTTTTAAACGGGGCATCACCTCATTCTTCATTAGATTTTTCATCTCGTGCGGCACACCGGGCATTGAGACAAAAACAGTTTCTTTGTAGATAAACCACATTCCCGGAGCAGTTCCGCTATCATTGTGCAGGTACGTACTTTTACTGGGAATTGCCGCTTGTTGGCGATTTAATTCCGTCATTTCATGACCTCTTTTTGTGAAAAAGTCAGTAATAAAAGCCAACGCATGATTGTTTATAATTAACTCATCATTAAGTATTTTAGCAATCGTTTTTTTTGTGATGTCGTCTTTCGTGGGGCCCAACCCGCCCGTTATTAAAACGATGTCGGCACGGTTTGCGGCTTCATTAAATATTTGAAGAATTTCTGACTCTAAATCACCGATTGCGGACTTTCGGACGGTTTTTATTCCCATCTTATCGAGTTCGGCACTCATCCATTGTGAGTTAGTATCGGTTATTTGGCCGAACAAAATTTCGTCACCAATGGTAATAATTTCTGCTGTTGTGTTGTTCATTTAGTATTGGAGGTTTAATTGTACCTTTGTGGTAACAAAAAAACTGCGTTAGAGTATCAATAAAAATTTAAAAATACAATGTTAAAAAAACTTATTGCGGGCTTTTCTATTTCAGCCCTTATTTTCATAAATATTTCTTGCGGACAGCAGATTAACTTTGGTAAAGTTGCGGAAGCCATGTTAGGCAGCGGAGCTGCACTCACAACAAATGATATTGCTAATGGTTTGAAAGAGGCTTTAGTTGTTGGTATTACTAATGGTTCGGCGGTGGCTTCACAAACGGATGGTTACTTCAATAATCCGTTGATCAAAATTGCGTTACCGGAAGAGGTTCAGAAGATTGGGAATACGCTTCGCCGAATTGGGTTGGGAAGTGAAGTTGATAAATTTGAAATGGCGTTGAATCGCGGAGCGGAGCAGGCAGCAGAAAAAGCCAAGCCCATTTTTATTTCGGCGATCCGTCAAATGACGATTACCGATGCTCTTAGCATTCTTCGTGGAGATAAAGATGCCGCAACTCAGTATTTGCAACGGGTTACTTCTGAGCAATTACTTACAGCGTTTTCTCCTGTGGTTCAGAATGCACTTGACCAAACACAAGCTACTAAATATTATACGGATATTGCTACAAGATATAACAGTATTCCGTTGGTGCAACCAATCAATGCTGATTTGACAAATTACGCTACTAACCAGGCTATGAGCGGTCTTTTCAAACTGATTGCGAAAGAAGAAGAGAAAATTCGTGAAAATCCACTTGCCCGTACAACTGATCTACTAAAGAGAGTATTTGGTAGTACACAAGCGGTAGCACCTACTTACTAACCTTAATTAAACCACACAAAATCAACAATTTAGAAATGAGAAAATCGGAAATTAACATTACTGTTGAACTTGATGAAAACCGCGTTCCTGAAAAAATATTTTGGGATGCCACTGAAAATCCTAATGAAGGGATAAACGATACCAAAGCAATATCTTTAAGCGTTTGGGATCACTATAACAAAGGACTTTTGGGAATCAATCTTTGGACCAAAGATATGCCCATCGACGAAATGAATCATTTTGCGGTTGATGTAGTCGGAAACCTAGCTCAAATGTTGGGTGATGCCACCGGAAATGAGGACGTGATTAAGCTTCTGAATGCTACTGGAAAGCAAATGACCCAAATTTTGGATAAAGTGGACAAAGAAAGAAAATGATTTAGCAGAAATGTGAATCGGAAAATATAAAAGGGGACTTTCAGTCTCCTTTTTTTGTTGCTTTCATTCTATAAGTTTTCTTACTACCAATGAAGAGCTCTTGCCAGCCGTTAATTTCATATTTAGTTAACTGGGCGTTCAAAAATTGTAAGTGAAGTTCTCTTTCAGACCCGTAAAGGAAATTATCGGTGGTCAGTGTAGCTTCAATCTCAGAGACACTGCGGGTAGAATCAAACCTAACAGTTAGCTTTTTTACTGGAGCTTCGTTTTCGGGGCGTAGAGAATAGATAAGCCCGGAATCTGTTGAGTCCTTTTCATATTTGTTCAGGTAGTCACGTTTGTTAAGATCGACTAAATAGAAGACTTCTAATTCTTTCGCCCAGTCAAGATTTTCAGCCGTTATGGTTTCTTGATCATCGTTGATCCAAACTTCTTTTAGATAAGTAGGATTAATTGCTTCGTTACTCCGAATCGTTTTTTCGATAATAACTTGTAAATCAATGTATTGCTTCTCAAAAGTTGTATTTTCTTCTTGTGAACAAGACGACAAAATGGAAGTCAGAAGAACTATAGTTGGCAGCAATACTTTTTTCATGTCATTAAAACTCGTTCAACGGTAATTCAGTTTCATATTACCCCTAAAAAAACTTAACCCCGCCACCAATGGTAGCGGGGTAAGCGTTTATCTATTCAACCCTAACCTATTAAACTATGAAATCTTATTTACCTAAGAAGTTGGTATCCATCATCATTGGTTGTTTGACTATGACCGGAGCCTGCTCAAATTCAACGTTGACTGGTTCTTCCTGAATTTCCCAAGTAAATTTTATTACTGCCGTTGTTGATTCGATGCGGTTAACCCACTTTTCCGAACCTGTTACGTTCATAACTTTCAATTCTTTTACTAACGTTTTGGAAGAGATTAAGAAGTTATTTTTTTCTGTCTCGTTCATTTTCATTAGGTCTGACGTAGAAACATTGTACAACGTCACAACTTTTTCAAAGTTTTTCCAGTTATCGCTTCCAATCTGATAAAACATTGGAGCACTATTCTCTATAAATGATGTAAATGCTACTTTGTCTTCTGATACCAACGAAACCATTTTGGTGGTTGGTGTAATGGCTGCGAATGCAGTACTTGTTAACTGCGTTACAAATGTAATTATTAAAATTGACTTTTTCATGGTATTGTGTTATTCTGTGTGTGTTTTTGTTGATGCAAAAGTACACATATATTACACCTTGGCAAAATCTTGAGTGGACGGTTTGCAGAATAAAATATTGATATTATCTTACATTTGGGGGTTTTTTAATGCATTATAGTTTGACTTATGCAGGTATTAAAGAATAATATATTGAGTTGTTGAAATGGATATATATTAAATTTTAATTTCAAGCAAAAATGAAAATTCTTCTAAAAGTACAATTATTCGTTGTTAAAATTCATAGTTCTTTCAATTCCGATCGTACAAAATTCAGAAACAATCTTTTTTACCTTATCAAGCCGCTCAGGAAGGAAGTCAAATTCTTCATTAGAAAACTCAGTGAGGACATAATCGGCTTGTCTGCCGCGTCCGAAATCACTTCCTATTCCAAACTTTAGCCGTGCGTAGGCATTCGTTCCTAAAGTCGCTTCAATATCTTTTAAGCCATTGTGCCCACCAGCTGATCCTTTCGGCTTCAACCGCAGCTTTCCGAAGGGCAAGGCTAAGTCGTCTGTGATGACTAAAGCATTCTCAACCGGCACTTTTAACTTATTGAGCCAATAATGCATCGCTTTACCGCTCAGGTTCATGTAGGTAGTTGGCTTTATCAGGTTAATCTGACGCCCTTTATATTTCCAGACTCCGTGATAGGCGTGTTTTTCAAATTCAAAGGCGACGTCTTCACGTCTCGCTAACCAATCTACACACATAAAACCAATGTTGTGACGAGTCAATGCGTACTTAGGTCCAATATTTCCAAGACCAATAATCAAATAATTCATGAAAAGAATTTTGTTGTTAACTTTACGCAAAGTTAATTCAAACTATTCGAATGAGTAAAAAAAGATTGCTACTGACAAATCCATTGTTTGATCTCACCATCGAGCGTTTGTGCCAACAGGTGATTGAGAACCATGGTGATTTTGAAAATACCGTGCTGTTAGGACTTCAGCCACGCGGCGTTCAGCTTGCCTTGCGTATTCACGCGTATTTAGTTGCGGAGACGAAAGTTGATATTCCCTTCGGTTTATTAGATGCTACTTTTTACCGAGATGACTTCCGGCGACGTGATTCTCCACTTACACCAAACGCTACGTCTATATCATTCGGGCTTGAAGATAAAAATGTTGTTCTGATTGATGATGTCATCGCGACGGGTAGAATGGTAAGAGCCGCTTTTGATGCGATGCAGGCATTCGGCAGGCCACTTAAAATTGAATTGCTTTGTCTCATTGATCGAAATTATAACCGTGATATCCCAATTCAACCCGACTACGTAGGAAGAACTGTAAATACGCTTGATGATCAACAAGTTGTGGTGGAATGGAAGGAACAAAAGCTACTAAAAGATAAAATTTGGCTCGTTGACTAAATACACGCTAACTCTAATGGTAAGTATACGGTTTGATTTATAAATGTTGTCTATATTTGTAGAATAAAAAATATAGCCATTGTCTACTTTAACGCCAGATGACCTTATATACGGTTACATTAATGGAATTTTTCCAATGTCTGACGCTACAAATCAGTTGTATTGGTATTCCCCAGATCCACGGGCAATAATTCCTTTAAAGTCGTACAAAGTTCAGAAATCTCTCCGTCCTATTATCAATAAAAAAGTGTTTGAAGTTCGGTATAATACTGATTTTGAGCAAGTTATGAGGCTATGCTCTCAGCCACGAAAGGACGATCCCGATACCTGGATCTCTGAAGAAATTATCAATGCCTATACTAACCTGCACAAGTTGGGTATGGCATATTCTGTTGAAACGTATATAGATAACCGTTTAGTTGGCGGCTTGTACGGAGTATCCATCGGAGCTGCTTTTTTTGGCGAGTCTATGTTTCATTTAGTGCCCAACGCCTCAAAGGTTGCGTTCCATTACTTGGTTCAAACTTTAAAGAGAAACGACTACCGGTTGCTTGATACACAGTTTATTAACGATAACGTTAAAAGATTTGGAGCTATTGAAATTTCAAAAGCCGCTTATTTGCTCCGATTAAAAGTAGCACTATCCAAAAAGGCTAAGTTTATTAAGGCTGACTTTGATCATATATTCAGTTGAATTAAAGTTGCTTTTTTTTAAACAATATGCGATTCTTGAAACAGTACGAAAAGTATCTTTTTTGTTCTTAGTTTTTTAGCATAGTTTTGCTCTCAGAAGAAACTACACTTTAACTATGACTTCTTTCACGGAGGAAAATTATTTAAAAACCATCTATCACCTAAGCGGCACCGAAAACGAAGTTGTGAGTACAAGTGCCTTGGCGGAAGCTTCAAATACCAAAGCAGCGTCTGTAACTGATATGCTGCGGAGGTTATCCGAGAAAAAATTCATTAACTACACCAAGTACCAAGGTGTCACGCTCACACCAACTGGTCAGAAGATAGCCCTCCGGATTATCAGAAGGCACCGTATCTGGGAAGTGTTTTTAGTGGAGAAGTTAGGTTTTAAATGGGATGAGATTCACGAAATTGCGGAGCAGTTGGAACACATTAACTCGGCGGAATTAATAAATCGACTCGACGCCTTTTTAGAATATCCTTCATTTGACCCGCACGGCGATCCAATTCCTAACACTGACGGGAAACTACCCGAACTAACCACAACTTGTCTTACCGATGCCTTGGAGGGTAAATTAATGGTGGTCAGGAATGTTTCGGAAGATTCTACCGTTTTTCTACAATACCTGAACCGACTTCAGATCAAGATTGGAACACTTGTTAAAATTACTGAACGAAATAAGTTCGACCATTCAATGTTTGTTATGGTAAATGACAACGAACAGGTGATGCTTAGCAAGTCAGTAACAGACAACCTTTTTGTTACAATTAATAATTCATGAAAATACTTGATCGCTATATCTTAAAACGATTCTTGACATCGTACGTATTTGCGGTATTTATCATCGTCTTAGTAATCATGGTGCTTGATTTCGTGGAGAAGAACGACGACTTCCTGCAAAATAACGCTCCGATGCGAGCAATCCTGCTTGAGTATTACTTAAATCTTGCACCGTACTGGGCTAACTACATCAGCCCGTTAATGATATTTATATCCACCGTTTTCTTTACGGCACAAATGGCTTCGCATACCGAGATTGTAGCCATTTTGAGTACGGGTACCAGTTTTCGGAGGTTAATGTTCCCGTATTTCATTGGTTCCATGTTGGTTGGGCTATTCACCTTCGCAATGGTAGGGTGGGTGCTTCCGAAGGCAAATAAAGTTCGGGTGAATTTTGAAAATAATTACATCAAGGAGAAGTTTTACTTTGCAAGTCGGGATTATCACATTGCGGTTGCTCCGCAGACTTACGCCTATATATCGAGTTATAACAACGCCACGAAAACGGGGTACGGTTTTACACTCGAACGCTTCGACGGAAATTTATTAATTGAAAAATTGTCTGCTTCCAGAATAGTTTGGGTGGACACGCTCGAAAAGTGGAAAATGCACGATTATAAAATTCGTAAGCTGGGAATATCTAAAGACCTGTTGTATGATGGTGAAATGACGAAAGACACGCTCATAAACTTAAACCCTTCTGATTTTGAAAGTACGCATGCCGTTCATGAAACGTACACTTTGCCCGAACTAAAAAAACGAATAAACTTGCTGAAGACGAGAGGTTCAGAAGGAATTGCTTCGTACGAAATCGAATTTTACCAACGCTTTGCCACGCCTTTTGCGGTTATTATTCTGTCAATTATGGGTCTGATTGTTTCGGCGAGAAAAGCCCGTGGGGGAGTGGGCCTTCAGATAGCGGTTGGTTTCATTTTAGCATTCGTTTATATCCTCTTTTATATTCTATCAAAAGGGTTTGCTGAGACGGGAGATATGAACCCGGTTTTTGCCGTTTGGCTACCTAATATTGTATTTACATCAATCGCATTTGTGATGTATTACACGGTTCCGAGGTAAATTCTGGCAATTATTTCCACTTAATATTACAACCAATACTCGGGTACTGAATTTCAGAAACAAGTTGATTTGCCACCAACGCTCTAAGTGTGCCTTTTAACTCATTTGCTGAAGCGTTGCTTTTTCCTGGTCTTGAATCGTCGATTCTACCGCGATAAACCAGAGATAATTCTTCGTTGTAAACAAATATGTCTGGTGTACATACTGCTCCGTACGCCTTCGCCACTTCTTGTGTCGCATCGTATAGATAAGGAAAAGGGTAGTTATTTTCCGAAGCTGATTTAATCATTTGTTCAGGTCCGTCTTCCGGAAACTTCTCGGCATCGTTTGAGCTGATAGCAATGAAAGAAATACCCGCAGATATGTACTGATTTGCAGTCTCCACAATAATTTTATTTATATGTTTCACAAACGGACAATGATTACATATAAACATAATGACGGTACCTTTATCGCCTCTGAGTTCTTTCAGCGATAGACTATTTGATGAAACCGTATCGTACAGCGTAAATTCAGGAGCATTTTTCCCCAAACTTACCATCTCAGAATTAGTTAGTGACATAGCAGTGTGTTTAAAATTTTTTTAATTGATCTTCGTGAAGTTAAGTATTATCAATATATTGGTAAAATTTCTATCCAATTCTCCTCTATAAATCATACTGACTTTGAAAATCTTATTGTACAGCATTTTCCTGAGCTTCTTCGCTTTCAATTTACTATCTGCTCAGAGTAATATAAATTTCGCCTTAATAAAGCAGAAGAAAATTGTAAAGTCTATTAAAAAAGAAAAATTACTCTCAACAGCTGATTTTGAAAAGATAAAAAGTAGTTGTTTGTGCAACGAAGATATAGAATTTAGTACGCACAGAAAGTCTTACCTTTTTAGTTACGACATTGAGAAAGTTTGGTTGGCTTATTGCAGCACTCCACCCAAAAAGGCGTGGAATGACAAGCTTGTTTCTTTCGGCATGATGTATGAATCAGAGCAGCAGGCTTTTCATTACGAAAATGAAAAAATGCCTGTTGCCAGTGTGGGGCAGCTCGTTTTCATAAACCTACACTTATTGAAAGGTTTCTTAAATTTAGCAGTTGCTCATAAAATTATGGAAGTTAATGAAGTAGAAAAGCTCATCAGAACATGCTACGTAGAGTCTGGTGCTTCAAAAGGAACCCAGTTTATCCGTTTCTATGATTTAGGGAATAATCAAACTAAAGTGGAGCATACTACGTTTTACCGAAGTAATTCAGGCTTTAGAGATAAACATCTTTACCCGCTTTTGCACGAAAAGATAATCACTGAATTTCACCAGAACATAAATCATTACCTGATGTTATCTGAGAACAAAAGGATTCGGCCTAAATCGAAGGATTGGGCTAAGTTGAATAATATATAATGAACCAGTCTTTCGGGCGTTCTAACAATAGTTTTCATTACACTGCGGTTATAGTTTTGCAATAGTATTGTAGTACTTTTCTCGCATTGAAGTCCACATCCATGAAGTTTTTGAAAAAATATGCCTTAGTTTTCATCATAGCCGGAGGTTCTCTGGCTTTTTTGTCCTACAAAGTTGATGATCGTTATTTTGAAATTGCTAAGAATCTTGATATTTTCGCTACGATGTTTAAAGAGCTGAACGCTTTGTACGTTGACGAAATTAATCCCAATAAAGCCATCCGAACGGGTATCAATGCGATGCTCAAAGACTTGGATCCTTACACTAATTTTTATCCTGAAGATGATATTGAGGATTACCGCACAATGTCAACCGGAAAGTACAACGGAATTGGGGCATCTGTAATACGCCTTAACGGCAAACGAGTGATTTCTATGATCTACGAAAACTCAAGTGCTGATAAAGAAGGTCTAAAGATTGGCGACGAAGTAGTAGAAATAAACGGCATCGAGATAAACGATAAAGACAGTGAGCAAATCGGTCGGTTATTGAAAGGACAAAGCGGTTCGAAGGCAAACCTAAAAGTAAGACGTTACGGCGAAAGCAAAATGCTCAGCTTTCAGGTGGAAAGGGGTGTTGTAAAAACTCCCAACGTTCCGCATTCGGGAATGATTAATGAGCGGGTTGGATACATTTTTCTGAACGAATTTTCCGCAAGTGCCGCAAACGAAGTCAAGAAAGCATTCATGGACTTAAAAGACGAAGGAATGCAGGAACTGGTTTTAGATTTACGAGGAAATCCAGGTGGTTTATTGAGCATGGCGATTGAAATCTCGAACTTCTTTATTGAGAAAGGCTCTTTGGTGGTTGAAACAAAAGGAAAAGTAGCCGAATGGAACACTAAGTATTACGGAAAGGAGAAGCCACTTGATACTAAAATTCCGATTGCGGTTCTTATAAGTAGTAGCAGTGCGTCAGCATCTGAGATTGTCAGCGGTACTATTCAGGATTATGATCGGGGAGTTATTATTGGTCAACGTTCGTTCGGAAAAGGTTTGGTACAAACCACCCGGCCGCTTTCCTTTAATACACAAATGAAAATCACAACCGCGAAATACTATATTCCGAGCGGAAGGTGCATTCAAGCGATAGATTATAGCAACCGAAACGAAGATGGTAGCGTTGGAAAAGTGCCGGATTCTCTAAAAACAGCTTTCACTACCGCTAATGGGCGGGTTTTTTACGACGGCGGAGGTGTAGAACCAGATATTTACACAAAAAGTAGCGAACTGTCTCCAATCATGCGGGCACTTCTGAAAGAAGGTAAGGTGTTTGACTTTGCAACCAAATATTTTTACGAGAACCCGAAGGCTTCCATAGATGGTAAGTTCACGTTATCTGATGCCGGTTACCAGAAATTTATCAGTTGGTTGAACGCAGGAAACTTCAATTATAAAACGAAATCAGAGACAGATTTAGAGAAGTTTGAAATAGCGGCTAAATCAGAAAACCTGACCGAATCTATTAAATCTAACTTGGTGTCAATACGGGAAGCTGTAGAGAAAAGTAAGCAAGCTGATTTGATAACTTTCAAGAATCAAATTATCAGACAACTTGAAGACGAGATTGTGATTCGTTATCATTATACAAACGCAGCTAAGTTTATGTCTTTTGAGTCAGACGTAGAAGTGCAGCAGGCAATTTCGGTATTTCAGGATAAGTTACGGTATAACAAACTATTGAGCGGCGTAAAGTAATGGCGAATATTCTTAGTATAGAATCAGCAGTAAGTGGATTTTCTGTTGCGGTGCATCGTGCAGGAGTATTATCAAGTTCGGTTGAGTTATTAAACGAACGCGTTGCTTCCTCTCAATTAACCACGGCAATAACGCAGGCTGTTGGTTTTAGTGAACTTGAACTTAGCGATTTAGATGCGATTGCTGTTTCGGAAGGTCCTGGTTCGTACACTGGTTTAAGAATTGGTGTTTCCACCGCAAAAGGACTTTGCGTGGCGTTGGATTTGCCGCTAATTTCTGTAAGTACGTTAGAGTTAATGTGTTACGGTCTGAATTTACCTCATTCAGAAAAATTACAACTTTGCCCGCTTATTGATGCCCGCCGAATGGAAGTTTATACTGCTCTATTCGATTTTAAGACCAAAGAGCGTTTAGAAGAAGTTTCTGCAAAAATTATTGACGAAAATACATTCAAGGAAATACTGCTTGATGATAAAGTATTGTTTTTCGGAAACGGTGCTGAAAAAATAAAAGTACTGTACGAGAACTCAAAAAACGCCCTATTTCTATCCGAAGTGCATTGCCCGGCGGCGAAAGACATGGGAATTATAGCGTGGAGAAATTTTGAAAATAAAGAATTTCAACCATTGGCAGAATTTGAGCCGCAGTATCTGAAACCATATTTTGCCACGACCCCCAAAAACCAGTTGAGCCCGCAATAGTGCGGGCTCAACTGGTTTATAAATTGTAATAATTACATTATCACCTATTCTTCGTCCTCTTCAAAAGCAGGGTCTATAGCACTCGCAACTGGTACGTGTTTGGAGCCGTTGGTTTTTTGCTTGTGCCTTTTCACCTGACGGGACAGTACTTCCACCGCAATATCTGTTGCCTCTTCAAACGTTGTTCCTGATTCTTTAACAATTATGGAGTTACCCGGCACGTTCAATTTAATTTCGATGTGCTTTTTTTGGAATCGGCTATTATCCCCTTTATCTAATTTTAAGTAGACTTCACCGTCAACAATACGGTCATAAAATTTCTCCACTTTTTGAAGCTTTCTTTTAATAAAATCTACTAAAGATAAATCGGCTGTGAAGCCTACTGCGTTTACGAGAATGTTCATAAGCAATTATAGTTTTTAAAGTTGAACATTTATTTACACAAAATAAAGGCCCTCCAGAGAAGGTATTTATTAGTAACTAAACGTACAAAAAAAGTAAGGAGCAATCAAGATAAATAACCGAATTTTACTCATTGGTATAGTCTTTAAAAGTTCTCTTTATTGCTTTGTCGGTAGATTTTACTTTAGGCGACCAAGATGCGTCAAGTTCTAAGGCGACTAATCCCTTTAATTGCATCAGTTTCATGAAATCATCCATGTCACGGGTAAACTTATCGTTCCTTCGGGCAGATTTTAAAGAATAGTCACGGGCAAAAATATCGCCCCTTGTCTGAATATCGTTCCTCTTTTCTATGATGTAATTCAGGCGGTCAATCAAATCTTTCGTTGACCTGCCTATTACCTCGGTTGCTTCTAACGTACCGATTGTTAGCACCGTTGTACCGCCTATAGTTGATATACGTCTTTGAAGGTCGTTGTTCTTTTGAGAGATAACTGACGATAATCCTGTAACTGCACCAAGTCCGGCATTGAGTA
The DNA here is from genome assembly GCA_047630355.1 of Spirosomataceae bacterium. GTDB lineage: Bacteria > Bacteroidota > Bacteroidia > Cytophagales > Spirosomataceae > JANQUM01. The sequence continues at coordinate 27,257 of JBLHXN010000007.1, forward strand.
CAGAACGCTGTTTTTTTCCTTTTTTCGCTCTGTTATAAGCAGATTTAAGTTCGTCTTCTTTTTCCTTCAATTGCTCCATCAACTCCCAAGCTCTCAACATCGTACCTCGGTAGAGGTTAAATTGTTTGGCGTCTTCTTCTTCCCGGTTGAGCGTGTTGTTAACTTTCAGACTAACCCGTATAACTTCTCTTTTCTGAGTTTTATCTAACACGAAAAAATCTACGTAAAAAGATAAAGAATCAAGCGGGTCTTTGACGAAGTCATAACCTGGCATCCAAGTGAACTCGTACTGATTTGGCGTATTTTTTATGAGTAAGTTCTCGGGTAGAGTTTTCTGGTTTGTCAAATACTCGAAAGTTTCGATATCATCATCACCATTTGGATCAGACAGGTAAAATCGAATATTTACCGTTTCGTTCTCTCTTACTTCTATTTTTCTATTTTTAGGAACAATGGTTATCGCGGGCGGTAAATCCAGTTGCGTCGCCACAAGTTTTACCCGACCTTCGGTTTGCGTTTTATACGGTTGATCCTGAACATAAAAACGAATATATTTTGGGCTTTCTTTCAGGCTTTTGAATTGTGTAAAAGATGGATTCCAGGTCATCTCTCCTTGCGAACTGATGCTAAAGCCTTCTGGTAGCTCTTCAATGGAAGGTATAACCACAACTGGGTCATTATCTGCATCGTAAACCACTGCATTGTCAATACGGTAGGTATTTGACGTATTATATTTAATGTAGAACGGTTTTACTTCGTTAACCACGGGCGGTCTGTTTACGTGAGAAACCCGTAAATCAACAGCTTTGGTGGCAATCTTGCCGGAGTCAGATTTGGCACTTATTAGTAATTGGAAAATTCGCTCTTTCTCAATTCTATCCACGTCATTGTAAGACGGTGTCCATTCAAAATACCCTGAAGAGTCCATCTCCATTCCAATAATTTTTCCCTGAATAATTTCAAACTTGAACTTCTCGTCTAACTCACGCTGATTTATTATCTCAAATTTGAACGAGTATAATTTACCTTCCTCAAGACTATTTGAGCTCACTTTCTGAGGAAGTTTTATTTCAGCATTATTTTGAGCGTTTGATTGAATGATTGTAAGTGAAAGCAAGCTTGTAAATAAAAAAATAGTATTCTTCATAGGTTAGTTTTCGGCTTTTATTTTTTTTTCTGGTAGTATCACACAAGGGAAACCGAAAAGGCATCTGTTCTTTATCATTTCAGCCACTTCATCGGGTACATGTTCTTCCCAACCGGCTTCTCCCTGCTTTATCAAATCGAGCATATTATCTGTCTGAATGCTCAAATTTGTTTCATTGTAATGGTAAATGTCTTCAATTTTGTCGTTTGCGATTAAGAATCGGTATAAATCAATTAAGTGCATTGGTGGAGTAAATTTCATGCAATTCATGATCGTGTTATTACGTAACGTAGGATAAACGAAAAGCTTTACTTTTCTGCTAAAAAGTGTGGCAAAGGATTCTAATATTCCTCCGGGTAACTCATTGTAGTGTTCTTCCCCAAAAATGTATTCCAAGTTTGGGTAACCAATCAATAAACCAATCTTTTCTTTGGTGATTTTTGATAAGTAAGAAACCAGTTTATAATACTCATGAAAATTCGTAATCAAAACATTTTGACCAAGTGAACATAAAATATCAACGCGGTCAAGAAAGTCTTTTTCGTCAATTAAATCATCTTCGGTTCCTTCCTGAAGCGATTGGAGTGTCAATTCCGTAACTACTAGTAGCTTCTTTTCGTCAACGTCAGGGTCCTTCAAAAACTGTTTCACTCCGTTGTCGAGCATATCTATATGGACATCTATGAGAGGTCGGAAACGACCTCTCAACACTGCGATATTTTTTTTGTAAAGCATTTCTGAAGGTTGGATATTTTGCCCATCGGAACCAAAAAGTGCCACATCAGAAAAACCGTGCTTCACCAGCCGAAGACTCATTAGTCTGCTGTCTACATCGTCAAATTCAGGTCCGTCAAATCGCACCATATCAATGTGCAATCTATCGGTCGAGAGATTATCCATGAGTGATATAAGTAGCATTTCGGGATTGCTGCGATAGTAAAAGCAACCGTAAATTAAGTTTACTCCGATGATGCCCAAGGCCTGTTGTTGCAACAGCGTATCGTTGTCAAACATGACCACGTGGATCACAACGTCATGGAATTTACCGTTTGGTTCGGTTTGAAACCTGCATCCCAGCCAACCGTGTGGGTCATTATTTTTATGGTAATTAAGCGTAACTACTGTATTCGCGAACGAGAAAAACTGCGTTTTGCCGCCTCGGGTATCGTTTAGTCTCTCGATTAAAAGGCTGTACTCGTGATCAAGCATGCTGAGCAAACGGTCTTCCGAAACGTACCTGCCACTTGGCGAATGCCCGTAAATCGCGTCAGAGAACCGCATATCGTAAGCGGACATTGTCTTGGCAATTGTTCCTGAAGCTCCGCCGGATTTAAAAAAAATACCGGCGACATCCTGTCCAGCTCCAATTTCGGCAAAAGAGCCGTAAACGCTTTTGTCTAAATTAAGTTTTAAGGCTTTCTGTCTGGTATTCAGAGATTTATCGTGCGTTAGCGTCATTTGCTTGTTTTATAGACCGCAAATCTACGAAACTAACCTTACGTATAGAATTGGTTTAGTCAGATGATTTGTCATAACAGCGAAAACGAATTATCGTTAGTCTCGTTGATTAAGACTTTTTCGTTGCTTTCTACCCACGCGTGAAGTTCAAAATTCTGCTTCTGTTGTACACCAATGCAGAGATTGCAGGTTTTGTCATCCCGAAGAAACCACTTGTACGCGAGTGCTATTGGTAGATAATTGACGGCGAAAGGAAAAGCTCTGGCGGCTTTAATTGTCAAAACAGAAAGTCTTTCGTTTGAAATAGCTTTTGTGCGAAGGCGGCGTAGTGAAAGCGAAGCTCTGTAAACTTTGAGGAAGTACTTGAAAGGAAGGAGGGATACAAGTAGCGAACACAGAAGTAATGTTATCCAAACTTTGATCAGCCAGATCTTATCGGTCAAACTCAGGGCGAAAAGTTTAGTTAATTTTCGTAACGAGCTCTTCTTTAGTGAGTTCTTCCAGAAGGAAATTCAGGTCTGACTTGCATTGATTTGGCTTAACATCAAATTCGGTACAGACTTTATCAACTAAGCATTCTTTTGACATTGGTTCTGATTGTAAAAGATTCTTGATCCATAATTTAGTATTACGGTTTCGTTTGAAACCGAAGTGGATACTTGCTGCGTTGTTGCTTTATAAAGTGGCATATAATTATTGAAAACATCCGCGGGCAATGAAGTAGGGAACTGTCAACCATAACAATCCTTTAATTAAAAAGAAAAGAAAGCCGGCCCAACCAATACGTTTGAACCACGCTTTTAAGTTGCTTTTTCTTGATTCCATTACCAATAAACAGCCCTTTTTTTCAAATGGTTTAAAGAATTACTTATTATTGACTAATTATTTAATCAAACTAAATTTATAATGAAATTATTGTGGAAGGCACTTCTCTGGGCTGGCGGTATATTGGCGTTACTGATTGCTTCTTTTTTTGTGTACGGAATGTATTTGACTAAAGAGTTACCTTGGCAGGAACCAGTTTTCGACTCTGAGGTGCCTCCAAATCCGGGAAGCTTAGGGAATAGGTCAGTATTGCTTTTTTATAAAACAAACGGTTTTGAGCATGAGTCAATTGGAACCGGACTTCTTGAAATCACGACGCAGGGAGAAGGCAGAGGCTGGAATGTTATTTCTTCAGACAATGGTGCATTTTTTAACGATGATTACCTGAGTAAGTTCAAAGTAGTGGTCTTTCTCAGCACAACCGGCGATGTTCTGACCAAAGAACAGGAAGCGGCATTTGAAAGATTTATTACTAATGGTGGCGGCTACGTTGGGATTCATTCTGCAACTGATACTGAATACGAATGGGATTGGTATAATGACTTTGTGGGAACACACTTTCGTGACCATAGCCTGTTTCCTCACACTCCAAAAGGAACAATATTAACCGAGCAAAGCAACCATTATACGACTTCGCACCTTCCTGAACGATGGGATAAAGTAGAAGAATGGTACAACTTCAAAAATTCAATTCGCAACGAAAAAGGATTTAGAGTACTACTTTCTGTAGATGAATCAACCTACGACGTTGGAGAATCAGACGGGATGAACGGAGATCACCCAATATCCTGGATAAGTGAAAACCTAAACGGGCGTATGTTTTACACAGCTTTAGGGCACGAGCCGGAAACGTTTACCGAGGGTAATTCTATGAAACATATTCTTCGGGGAATTGAATGGGCGGGGAAGTTCAACGAAGCTGAAGAATCTAACGCTGAAATCATCGATTAAACTCCGCGGGAATAAATCGCAACGACACCTCTACCACCCCTAACTCCGAGCATGGAAGTATTGTATTTAATTAGCTCAAGGCGTTCGATATCCTTCACCCGAAGTTGATTGATTATATCAAAACTTCGGCTCGGTTCAAACAAGAAGCCGTCAACCAGTACTGCTACGGGCTTATTATTATTTCCAGTAATTGTTATAAACTGCCCGCCTGCTCCGTTATTGTCCGGACTTATGGTTATAATAATGCCCGGAAGACGTTTGAGTAAAATGGTAATACTTGACTGCGAGTCATTAGGTTTTAAGTAGTAAACAAAGTCAGGTTCAGTCAATGCAGGCGATTTTTTTACCACCTTTTGTACAATTAACGGAATTGAATTGTAAAGCTTGATTTTCTTCTTGTCGATTAAGTTTGCTTCACGGTAAGTATATGGCTTACTCTTAAGATCTTCGAGTGCTATATAACGCAAACTTTCTTCAGAAATGACATTATAATCATCCGGTAAAACGCTACTCAGAGTCCAACATTACCCCAAAAACCCGAAAGTATAAATCTATTGGCTGGAAGTTACCTCGCCATTAGTCTTAAAAGTAAGGGATTCGTTAGGTAAATATAGTTGGTACTGCTCGTCATAGAATGGGGAAGTAGTGCTTCTTAAATCACGCAGCATGATAAATACATATTTATCAGAACTGAGCGTATAACTTTCGCCTTCAGTTGATTTAATTAAATTATTTACGCTCTGTACTTTTATGATGCCTTTGATTAAATAACCTGATAGACTCACCTGTGATTTAAAATTAAGCAAGCTCTCAGAAGAAGTATAAATTTTGACATTGTTTGCGTCATCTTCGTTCTTTGCTAATTGAATTAATTTTCATTTTGAATGAATATTGAAATAACTTCTTACGGTTGTTCTCCCAATTCAACTCCTGCTCTTCGTTGCCCTCTAATTTACGAAAAGTATTTTTAGATATATTCGTGGTCAAATTTCTGGTATTTTTGAGAGAAATTAAATCTACGGTAATTCCGTAGCCCAAATATTTATTTTGGATAATAATAGGTTCTGTAGATGAAGCAATTAAGACATTTTATCGTTCGTTTCTTTAAATTTTATTACGTCGGGATCAACAATATAGGAGGATTTAGCGGCTTTATTATTTCCTAAAAGGGCATCTTCAAATTGCTTGAATTTACGTTTAGCGTCTCCCTTTCTCTTTGCTGAAATTAGTACCGTTTCGAGTTCTCGGGTTTTAAGTCGCAACGTTAAGTCTTTCATATCTTTATTCAAGACAAACTTGACTGAACCCGACTGATAGCTTACAAAGCTATTGACTAACTCAATTGTGTTATTACCAGAATACCGGAAGCTGAAACTCCCGTTTTGGTCGGCTACCGTTTCAACAGTTGTGTTGTTGATACAAACGTTTGCGAATGGTAACCTGTTATGTTCTTCGTCCAAAACTTTTCCGCTTATATTGAATCCTTGTGCAAATGAGTTCTTAGTAATTACTAAGACAATCAGTAAATGTAGTAAGTTTCGCATAGTACTTAATAGGTGTAAAGCATTGAAAATAAGCTACAGTAACGATGCTCAGGCATATCCTCAAAAAAGTAACTAAAGTTCAAATTCTCTGGCATTTTTCCGAAAGAAATTGAAGTCATCGTCTTGAATATCAGTGCGTAAACTTCTGAAAAAGTTGTTATCTCCCCGTAAAGGGTTAGGGGAGTGGCGGCGTTTAGACTTAATTGATTGATGACAAATAAAACGTGATACGCCGCATCTTGCGGTGTGCGGTAGTTGAAACGATTGCAAAACTGCAATATGTTGTCTTTAAAACACACCACAATCAGATTTCCTTCTTCAAAATGAATGTGCATTCCATCGGGGTTTGGCAACTGTCGGATACACTCAATCAATGTACTTATTAAATGTACGGGCGTTATTTTTTTGACCGTGTACATTTCTTTAAACCAGTTTATTAATTTTTTCTCAACCCCAAAAACATTAAAGGCATTAATGGCCGAGTGTTTGAAATCATATATATTATGATTCTCATTTACTTGACTTCCGGCGGCAAAATTTATGTATTTTGAAGAATCTTCCTGCTGAAAAATTTCATCAGGAATAAAGGTGAAATAATTTGAATTTACACTTAGAGAAACTGATTTCCAGTAGTTTGCGGCTAAAAAGTGGTGTTGGTCGTAGATTTGTTGCAGCGTTTGAAGTAATTGGTTTTCATTCAGTACGCTCATGATTTGATAATCTTCCATCCACATAAACATGTCGTTTTTTTCGTGCTGGATGGCAAACCGGAACCGGTCTTTGCTAACTTCAATCAATAGATGGCAACTGGCAATCTGACCAATTTCAAAACGGTCATCTTTTACTTCAAATATGGGCAAAATTGCTTGTGATGGTTCTTTCACGCTGTTCTTTTTAGGCTTTATTATGTGTATTACAAGTTACATATTTTTTGATAACTGGATGAACTATACCTTTGTCCAGTTTTTTGATGGACTCAATATCCATCCATTCGATCTCAAGCAAGAGCTGATTTTCTGATGATATTTCTGGGTCATTACCAAGTTGTGAATCGTAGTCAGCTACTTTTGATTTGAAAAATAGCTCAACTGCGTGCAGTGAATCCGCGATGTACTCGTTAAGACAGTAAAACTCACTTTTCAAAACTTTCAGATTGGCCTCCTCATTAACTTCTCTGGCAATGCATTCCAACACATTTTCTCCCGCTTCGATTCCACCACCGGGCGGCATCCAAAAACAGTTCTGCGGGTTTAATCCACTATGATTAATCAGTAAAATTGCATCGTTTTGCTCAATAAGTGCCATGCACCTAATTCTCACCCGATTGCCAAATTGTTGTGTCAGAAAACTGTTCATTCAATCGTAAAATTAGTTTTTTTACGATGTAAAGATAATTTTTTGTCAAAAATCTGCTTTAATAAATATTCTCGATAGCTTTGTGTTTTTGTACTGTACTTAAAATATGGCAACCGAAAACCCGACTGTATCAGAACTTCTCCAGAAAAAATTTAAGCATAATCCAACTACTGGGCAGACAAAGCTCTTTGAGTTAATGGATAACTTTTTGGAGCAGGAAGACGAAATTATTCGAAGTGCGTTTATCCTGAAAGGATACGCCGGAACCGGGAAAACCACGTTCATCAGTGCATTAGTGAAGGTTTTACCAAAGTTTGGCTGGAAATCAGTCTTGCTGGCTCCAACGGGTAGGGCAGCCAAAGTTATGGCGACTTACTCACGCCGGAAAGCCCAAACCATTCACAAAAAGATTTACCGTCAGACGGAAAACAGTTACACGGGGAATTTTGTGTTCGAACGTCAGAAAAATTACCACGAAGACACCCTTTTTATAGTTGATGAAGCTTCCATGATTTCTGATACCAAGGAGTTTGGAAGTAGCAGTTTGTTGCACGACTTACTCGATTATATCTTTGAAAATCCGGGAAATAAGCTACTGCTTATCGGGGACGAAGCCCAATTACCGCCGGTTAAAATGTCGGTGAGTCCGGCGTTAGACGAGCAGCATCTCATCGGTTATTATCACACCGAAGTTACTTGTCATCAACTCACACAGGTTACTCGTCAGGAAGAAGGAAACGGTATTTTAGACAATGCTACTGCCCTCCGAAATTTACTCGGAAACGAAAAACCCAAGATAGAATTTGTGACCAAAGGTTACACTGATTTATTCAGAATGACCGGCCAACGAATCGAAGATGGATTACGCTACGCTTACGATAAATTTGGACGGGAGAATGTAATCGTGATTACGCGTTCCAATAAAAATGCCGTTCAATACAATCAGTACATCCGAAATCAAATTGATGATTCTCAGGAAGAACTATCGAATGGCGATTTATTGATGGTTGTTCGCAATAACTATACGGTTTTAGACGAAACCTCCGAAGCAGGATTTATTGCAAATGGTGAATTTGTACAGATTAAACGGGTAGGTAGAGAGGAAGAAATGCACGGCTTCCGGTTTGCTTCCGTTACGCTGCAATTAGTAGATTATCCTGAAGAGCCGGAATTTGATACATTAATATTGTTGGACACGCTGCATTCTCATTCTCCGAGCCTGACTCGTGATGAAAATAAGACTCTTTACGAAAATGTACTGAAAGACTATTTTTTCATAACCTCCAAGAAAGAACGGAGTGATCTGGTGCGTAAAGACAAGTACCTCAATGCTCTACAAGTGAAATATGCGTACGCGTTGACCTGCCATAAATCGCAGGGTGGACAGTGGGAAGTTGTATTCGTAGATCAGGGATATTTACCGCCCGATCAACTTGATGAAGACTTCATTCGCTGGCTTTATACAGGTATTACCCGTGGAATCAAGCAGGTGTTTTTAGTTAATTTTAACGCTGGTTTCTTTGCTAAATGATTAAAATTTAGCTCTTTACGAGTCAAATAACCATCCTATGGAATTTGAACTCATCATTAATCCGATAAAATTTAGGTCAATAAATACTGTATCGAAGCAATTACCAACTACGGAATTTAGAAAAGTAGCGGGTGAAATTGACCATAAATACGCAGTAGACTACGAACTCTATAAACACGGGAAACTGATTGGTGTTACTCAGGTAAAACCAAAATCTTACATCAGAAAAGCGGTATATATTCAAAAGGTGTAGTGCACAACTCAGAGATTTTCAAAACGCTTAGTAGATTGTAAATAGTTTAGCGTTTTACGTACGAGGCTTCAAACTCGTTTTTTTCAACGCTTTCATATTTTCAACGTAATGGAAATCAAGTTCTGCTTCTTGTTTAGTCATAACTTTAGCATTAATGTTTTCATTAAAGTGCTTTATCTCTAACTTTTTTGGGTTCTTTTCTCTCTCTCTAATAAACGTCGCGTGATCGAATAATCGGTTGTCTGTAAGTTTGTTATAGAAAAAGGGTTTAGCATTTTGAATCGTTTCTGAAATTATAGTAGAGAACGTCGGGTCTATCTCATAACTGATGGAGTTTCGTTGAGATGCAATTGCCGCAATCGCCGTTACGCCTGTTCCCGTAAACGGATCCAAGACGGTGTCGTTTTTTAGTGAGTACATATTTATTAAGCGGTACGGAATTTCGAGCGGGTACGCGGTACTTCGTTTGCGGGTTTCAGAATCGGTCAAAACTTGTCTCGCACCTTTTATTTCCCATAAATCAGAGAACCATATGTTGCGTTCTTCCCAAAAGAATGAACTCTCTCTTCGGCGTGTTTTTTCGGTTTCATTGGTGAATTTTCTTTTTCTACCTTTCCTGAAAATTGAAATCCACTCGTGCTCGAGCTTTACGTAAGCACCCGTTGGAAGCATTCCCGAACCCATAAACTTGTTGGGGGCGTTGGTCTGTTTCCGCCAGATTATGTTCGGAAGGTTTGAGAAGCCGAATTTAACAAATGCTGAAATAATCTGGGAGTGATTAGCGTACAAAGCACACTCCCCATTTATGGAGCGGGTCGCATCACCGATGTTGATGCAGGCAAACCCGCCTGGTATCAAAATTCGCTCAGTTTCAGACCAAACTTTATCGAGTTCCTGATGCATCAGCTCAAACGCAGCGTTTCCTTCGTTCGATAATAACTTCTCGTTGATTTCAGGATTCTGTCTCGCCATTATTTCGTCCCACATTTCTATCATGGGGTAGGGCGGGGAGGTGACAACGAGTTCAATGGAATTATCTTGGATTTGCTCCATGTTTTGAGCGGCACCGATTATAATTTTGTGAGTTGTGGAAGCAGAATTCATGTTGCAAATAGACTGAATTTTTGCTTCATTTCCTGTCAAAACCTAAACTAAAAGTCGAGGAAGTCACCGCTTTTGATTCGCCGCAATAAATTTACGGGTTTGTTAAAAATATACGTCCATGCTTTTAGAGCAGGCTGTCTTATTTTAGTAAAAACGTCTATTTGTTCTCTAAGGTATTGTGAACTTGAATCGTCGTTTGGTTCGCAGCTTTCGTACGGGTCGAGGATAGAGAACAGCTCTTTCGAGTCACGAATGACAAACAATTCACCGTAAACAAACTCAAACGTTTCGGTTTTAATGAGTCCCGGATAATGGCTAATCAGGTACAATTCTCCCGTGGTAAATGCGGTAGAATGGAAGTATGCAAATTGCTCAATCTCGTTTACAAACGGATTTTTAGCGTAACGTTTCATTAACGTACCGTAAACAAAAAGATACTCAGGATTATTTGAAGTAGGCATTCATGTTTGTAAGGTAAGACTTGGCTTCATCATCGCCCAATTCAGCTGCTTTGGCGAAGGCGTCGTTTGCAGATTTAAAGTTTCCTCGTCTTAATTCCAGTTCCCCAATTCTCCGACGTACTTCCGCATTTTTATCTAAATAGAACTGCGAAGCACGCCGGTACTCGAGCATCGCTTCGTCGTAATCTTCTACGTTGAAATGGCAAGTTGCCTTCAATAAATACGTCTCACGGATTGAGTTATCAAGTTGGAGAGACTTCTTTAAGTCTTGGAGGGCTGCCTCGTAATTTTCAAAATAAAAATGGCACTTTGCCTTGTATAAATAAGCGTAAGCAGATTTGGGGTTGCTTATCACAATCTTTTCGAAAAACCTGAAGGCAGCGGGTATGTCCTCTTTTTCGTATAAACCAATTCCTTCCAGCAGCGGTTTTTTGGCCTGCTGTTCCGGCGTTTCGGTTAACGAAAAATCGCCCATTAAAATACCGTGTATAAACGACGGAAATAGAAAAAATAGAAGTTCCATGGGAATCCGTTCTTTTTAAAATTAACTTTTGATTACAGATTGTTTAATTCTTCTTTTAACTTTTTGGGTAATTTGGCAACGACCAAATCGTAGGATTCTTTGATAAGCTCAAAGACCAAGCTTTGGTCAAGAACGACATCTAACCCGACCATAGACCAGTGCTTTTTATTCATGTGCCAAGCACCTTCAATAAATTCGTACTGACCCCTAATTTCGATATTCTTTTCCGGGGTATTCTTGAGGCTTATGCGTCGGATTTCGTTTAGGGATAATAACGCAAACATCTTTCCCATGACTTTGTAAACTGCCGCATCGGGTCCGAAAGGTTGTTCCTCGACCACACCATTTAGCTGTAAGCAATATTCACGGGCTTCCTCGATGTTTATCGCGTGACTGCTCTGAAAATCATAACGATGACACAAAAAAGGAACATGACGATGGAGATTTTGTTAATCCCGTGCATCATTTTCAGGTTTGTGCTTGTTGGGTATTTGCCATCTTCATTTTTTCTGAAGACCCGAAGGAAATACGAAAAAACGGGCATTATGCGGAGATACTCTTTTACTTTGTTCATTTTTATTTTTCGTTAACTTTATAAGTTTTCTGAATTGGAGACTTAGCTCATAAATTCTAAACCTCAACAACTTCTGGTTCAAACCAGCGGCTGTCTTCTTTGATTAATTCTATTAGTTCGTCCACTGCATTATCAGAATGCACAGAACGTTTCATAACCTCCTGACCGCGGTAAAGGGCAATTTTGTTTTTACCCATTCCTACGTAACCGTAATCAGCATCGGCCATTTCGCCGGGACCGTTTACAATACAGCCCATAATTCCAATTTTTACGCCTTTCAAATGATCGGTGCGTTTACGAATCATGGCAGTTGTTTCCTGTAAATCAAATAACGTTCTTCCACAGGAAGGGCAGCTGATGTACTCAGTTTTTGACATTCGGGTTCGAGCCGCTTGTAAAATTCCGAAAGCAGTACTATTTACCAACTTAACGGTTTCAAAATCCGTTGAATTATCTTTGTTATCAGTCAACTTCATCATGATTCCGTCGCCCAACCCTTCAATCAAATTACCCCCAATGTCGGTTGCACTATAAAGTTGGAAATCGCTTTCGCACAGGTCTTCATAATGTCCGGCGATAACAATCGGAAGCTTGATACCATTCTGAATCAATTTCACAAACGCCCGACGAATATCAGCCATCGCGTGCGGATTTTCGGTTGATAAAATCAGGACTGCGTTTTCAAGATTCTTTAGTTTATCAATCGATTGTTCAATTAAATAGTTTGTATCAATGGTAATAAAATTTACGACGGGATGAAAATTCACAATTGATTCTAAATCAGCGAGTTGAATAAGCGGGAATTTGTTTATTTTATCCTCAATATTACACCAAACATCGTAGTCTAAAATTTCTTTTAAACCGTTCGGAAGCATGAAGCTAATCGGATTTTTGGCAGAATAAATATAGTCTGTACCAATATCGTTCATTCGCCATTTATCTGACAAAGGCATGTAGAAATGACCAACCGCTTTCAGGTCTTCCACTTCGTTTACCGCAAATTCGCTCAAATCAGCAATTACTCGAGGCACGTTCAGGCCACCGAAGTTAGCAATTTCTTTTGCTTCGCGTTTTTTATAAGTAAACGGGTCAATTGGGTACTCTTTGTAAGCTTTTATGGGTTGTTGTTCTTCAGCACGGTTTGTGTAACGGTCAATCAACGCTCTTGCCACGGGAGACTCAAATTCGGGATCTTCGGTCAAACTGACCCGCACGGTGTCACCTAAGCCATCTTCTAATAACGTCCCGATTCCCATTGCTGATTTAATCCGTCCGTCTTCGCCCTCTCCGGCTTCCGTTACTCCTAAGTGGAGTGGGTAGGGTTTTAATTTTTCTTCTGTTAAACGCTTCGCCAATAATCGGTACGCTTGCACCATTACCTGCACGTTGGAAGATTTCATCGAAATGACAATATTATAGTAATTTTCATCTTCGCAAATTCGTAAAAACTCTAACGCAGATTCTACCATTCCAATTGGTGAATCTCCGTAGCGGCTCATAATCCGGTCAGAGAGCGATCCGTGGTTGGTGCCAATTCTCATTGCCGTTCCGTATTCTTTACAAATTTTCACGAGCGGAAGAAAGCGATCACGAATGCGTTCGAGTTCAGCCTGATAAGATTCATCGGAATAGTCGATTACCTGAAAACGTTTTTTGTCGGCGTAATTTCCTGGATTTACCCGAACTTTCTCCACGATTCTGGCGGCAAGTTCTGCGGCGTTTGGAGTGAAGTGAATGTCAGCAACGAGCGGCGTGTTGTAGCCACGCTTGCGTAATTCGTTCTTAATATTTTCGAGATTTTGGGCTTCTTTAACACTCGGTGCCGTAATTCTGACTAATTCGCAACCACTTTCAATCATCCGAATTGATTGCTCTACCGAACCAATCGTGTCCATGGTATCAATAGTCGTCATGGATTGCACCCGAATCGGGTAATCCGAACCGAGCATCACATCGCCGATTTTTACCTGAATAGTTTCCCGACGGGAATAAGATATAAGTGAGTTTGCGTACATTTTTCGTTAGATTTAGGCAAATGTGGGTTAGATATTAGTAATAAAACCGAATTCTTAAAACACAAAATTAACTAATTAAACGACCTTATAACAGTATCGTTGTTGAATGTGTTTGGTAAAGAGTAAAATTCACTTGTTAAATTCTGAATTGTAAGTTCTGGAATATCAATGAGATTAAAAAACTCAAATCTCCCCAGATAGTTATCGAGACATTTTTCACATCTTCCTTTTAAAGTGATAACTTTGTGGTTTTTAAGAGAAAACGTACGAATTAGAATGTTGACAATAGAAAAAATTGATAAAAGAAACGGCGAATTGCTACCGATAATGGAATCGTTTTACACGATTCAGGGAGAAGGAGCTTTTTCGGGTAAAGCGGCGTATTTTATTCGAGTTGGTGGCTGTGATGTGGGCTGCGTTTGGTGCGATGTAAAAGAGTCTTGGGATGCCGATGAACACTCAAAACAGTCGGTTGCTGCTTTGATTAAGGAAGTGCGAAAGACGCCAACTAAAATCGTGGTTATTACGGGCGGCGAGCCGCTGATGTACGATATGAACCCACTGACGAGTGCTTTGCAAAGTGCTGACTTTCAGACAAATATTGAAACCTCAGGAGCGTACCCGATGTCGGGAAATTGGGATTGGGTTTGTTTTTCTCCAAAGAAATTCAAAGCTCCACACCCATCAATATATGAAGCTGCTGACGAGTTAAAAGTGATTGTTTATAATAAGTCAGATTTTGCTTTTGCAGAAAAGCACGCTGCTTTGGTAAACCCGAATTGTAAGCTTTTGCTACAACCTGAATGGTCGGTGCGGGAAAAAGCGACATCGCTCATCGTTGAATACGTAAAAACGAATGTCAACTGGCAAATAAGCTTGCAAACTCATAAATATATGGGAGTTGAGTAAAGCATTGTTAATTTGAATATTTTCTTTAACTTTAGAAGTGAAGCTAATTTTAACGAGTTATGGTAATTGAAAAGGACATAAAAACGAGGATTCTTGAAGCAGCAGGTAGTGAGAAGTTGGTACGTTTTGCTGCGTCGGAGCATGAATATTTAGATTTAGCATATGACGTTCCTTTCAAGATCGAATACCACAAATCTGAAATTATTGTTATGAGTTTAGCTTCTTATATACATGAAAGAATTGCTTCAAATTTAATCTTCTTCTTAAGAAGCTTATTTCAGGATGAAGATAATATTGATATAATGGGTGGCGGTTTAGGAGTAAAGACCGATAATTTTGAAGGCAGCTATTTTTTGCCAGATGTGTCTTTAGTAAAAGGCAAACCCGATTTTGAAAAAAACTCAACTGCAATTATCAAAAATCCGTCCGTTGTTTTTGAAGTCTTATCACCCTCAACAAAATCATACGATTTGTCCGAGAAATTGGAAGAGTACAAAACATTTGAAAGCATAGATCAAGTAATTTTTGTTTACCAAGACAAGATGAAAGTTACAACCTATCGTAGAAGCTATGAGCCAGTTGGTTGGTTAAATCAGGATTTCACAAAAGCCGGTGATACGGTAGAAATTGAAGAGAAATCGCTTTGTTTAAGAGATATTTACGAAAAAGTTAATTTCTGAATCTCGATTCTCAAATCTCATAAAACTACCAATTCTTCCCCGTGTGTTAGTTTCACAATTGGCGGAAGTAACGCCGGAAAATTCTTAAAAAATCCGATGGCGAGATTAGTCGGTAAATTGCTTCCAAACAGTTTCTGTAAATTCCTTCCCGCCCACAAACGAGTTTTGAATTCTGCATTCCAGAAAGTCAAGTATTCTTGGTATAAGTCGGTTTTAGAAGAGCCATTCAGGTTTTTGTAAATCAATTCGCTCAACTTTACGCCGCCCCGAATAGCCATTGCCATGCCGTTTCCGCAGAGCGGCGTGATAAGCCCCGCCGTATCACCAACCATCAACATGCCGTTTGCTTGTTTTGATTTCTTATTAAAAGATATTTCGTTGATAACTAAAGGCTTATCGTAAACGAACTCGCTGTGTTGAAAAACTTCACCTAGGTATTTATTTTTGGATAAAACGTTGCGTTCGGTTTCGTCAATAGAGCCGTGCTCACGAATAACTTCTCGGTCAATTAAGTAGCAAAGACAATACAAATCTTCTTCGATGGCTGATATTCCGCAGTAACCACCCTTGAAATTATGCAACGCAATGACATCTTTCGGGAAGTCGGTTTTGATGTGGTATTTTACCCCAACGTAACCCGAACGCTCATCAATGAATTGACGGTTTAAGTGTTTGTCCAAATTGCTGCGTTTTCCGTAAGAACCCACGATTATTTTTCCCTGGAAAACTTCTTTTTTTGAAGTTGTTACCTTGTGTGCTTCCACCGAGTTTACCTGCGTTTCGGTCATGACTTCCACGCCAATTTTGGTGGCTAATTTTGCCAGTTCATAATCAAGCTTGTAGCGACTAATACCAAAGCCACCGCTTTTTAGATGACTTTTAGCAACGTTTCCGTTTACGGCACTCACTTGTAAAGTATGAATGTCAGAAACTCCCAGGGCTTCTAAATCCAGCCCGATGAAATTAAAGAAAGGTCGGACTTCGTTTGAAATATATTCACCGCAAACTTTGTGAAACGGGTAGCTGTATTTTTCAATCAGCAAAACCGAAAGTCCATTTTTACGGCTCATAATTGCGGTACTTAAACCCGCCAAACCACCACCTACTATTATTACATCGAACGATTTTTTCACAAATAAAATGTTTATTTTTGCGTAATTTGTTACTTCCACTTTAGGTTGGTCATGACACTAAACAATAGCTTGAATTTTTATTATTGCCCGAATAGAATACTGAGTCAAATTTAACGCCTAATTTAATATTCCGATAGCTATCGGAACTAACTTCTGAAAAATGCCTTCCAAAAAACTTTTTTTACTTGATGCTTTCGCCCTTATTTATCGTGCCCATTTTGCGTTCATTAAAAATCCGAGAATGACTTCTACGGGGATGAACACAAGTGCCGTTTTCGGTTTTGTAAACACGTTATTGGAAGTCCTGAAAAAAGAAAACCCTTCTCACCTAGCGGTTTGTTTCGACACGAAAGCAAAAACTTTTCGTACGGAGCAATTTGAAGCCTACAAAGCAAACCGTCCGCCGCAACCCGAAGATATTACGATTGCGATTCCGTACGTAAAGAAAATGGTAAAAGCCATGAATATTCCGTGCATCGAATTGGATGGTTTTGAAGCAGACGATGTCATTGGAACGCTTGCTAAAAAAGCGGTTCAGCATGATTTTGAGGTTTATATGTACACGCCTGACAAGGACTATGGGCAATTGGTAGAAGATCATATCTTTCTTTATAAACCTGCATTTATGGGAAATGCCATCGAAGTTCAGGGCGTTCCCGAAATTTTAGAAAAGTGGAAAATCGAACGAATTGACCAAGTCATTGACATGCTTGGTTTGATGGGAGATGCCGTGGATAATATTCCGGGAATACCGGGAGTTGGAAAAAAGACTGCTCAAAAATTATTGGGTTTGTACGGTTCGGTGGAAGGAATTATTGAAAATGCCCACCAAGTCAAAGGTAAAATGGGTGAGAAAATTGCTGAAAATGCCGAGATGGGAATCATGTCGAAGCAACTCGCGACCATTGATATTAACGTTCCGGTTGAGTTCAACGAAGAAGACTTAACCATGTGCCCGGTGGACGAAGTGGCTCTTGAAGCGTTATTAGACGAACTCGAATTTAGGACGTTGAAACGCCGTATGTTGCCCGGACTTGCCTCTGCAAATACACAAGCTGCGGCCCCGAAAAAAGCAAAGAAAGCTGCTTCGACTAGTCAATTCTCATTATTTGAAAGTTCTTCTACGTCTAACACTAATTTTACCGCCGAAGAACTTGACATTGAGATTCCGCTTGACAAGCGAAATATTAAAAATACCGTTCATAATTATCATTTAATTGACACTCCTGAAAAGCGGGTGGAACTTATCAAGTACTTGCTTCATCAAAAGGAAATTTGCTTCGATACTGAAACGACAGATTTGGATACAACCGATGCCGAATTGGTCGGGATTGCGTTTGCGTACGTAGAAAAAGAAGCGTACTACGTGCCGGTGCCAGCGGAGCGGGAATCTGCTCAGGAAATCGTGGAAGAGTTTCGTCAAGTGTTTGAAAATGAGACGATTGTGAAAATTGGTCAGAATTTGAAATACGACATTTCCGTTCTCAAAAATTACGATATTGAAGTCAAAGGAGAATTGTACGACACAATGCTCGCTCATTACTTAATCGAGCCCGAAAAACGTCACGGAATGGATTATCTTGCCGATTCGTATTTGAATTACGAAGCCGTGGGAATCGAAGATTTGATCGGAAAGAAAGGCAAAAAACAAGGTTCGATGCGGGATGTAGCTCCCGAAGTAGTTGCTGAATATGCCGGGGAAGATGCCGATATTACGTTGCAGTTAAAGCACATCTTAGACGTAAAGTTAAAAGAACTGAATCACGATAAATTATTAAAAGAGGTTGAAATCCCGCTCGTGAAAGTACTTTCCGATATGGAAATGGAAGGCGTAAATATTGATGAAACCGTGTTGACTGAAATGTCGGCAACGCTTAACGAGGATTTGCTGAAAGTGCAAGACGAAATCTACGAAATTGCGGGCGTTGAATTCAACATAAATTCACCCAAACAACTGGGTGAAATAATGTTCGAGAAACTCAAAATTGATACAAAACCTAAGAAAACACCTTCTGGTCAGTACGCTACGGGAGAAGAAATTCTGAACAAATACGACGGCGAACATCCAATTGCTTCCAAAATTCTTGATTTCAGGGAATTATCGAAACTCAAAAGTACTTACGTGGATGCGTTGCCGCTATTAGTGAATTCCAAAACCGGACGGATTCACACTTCTTATAATCAGGCAGTTACCGCAACGGGACGTTTAAGTTCTACGAACCCGAATTTGCAGAATATTCCCATCCGAACGGAACGGGGAAGAGAGATTCGGAAAGCGTTTATTGCTCGTGACAAAGACCACGTATTAATTGCTGCCGATTATTCACAAATCGAATTGCGTATCATGGCGGCGTTTAGCGGCGATGAAAGCATGATTGAAGCGTTTAACCAAGGAATTGACATTCACTCACAAACGGCAAGTAAAGTGTTTGGGGTTGCGTTAGAAGACGTTGACAGTGATATGCGACGAAACGCAAAAGCGGTCAACTTCGGTATTATTTACGGAATCTCGGCATTCGGTTTGGCAAAAAATATCAAAACGAGCCGCACCGAGGCTCAGGAAATAATCGATGCTTATTTTAAGGAATTTCCGAAGGTAAAAACCTTTATGGACGATTGCATTAACAAAGCCCGCGAAGACGAATACGTGGAAACGATTTTGGGAAGACGGCGGTATTTACCCGACATCAATTCTCGCAATCCAACGCAGCGAGGTTACGCCGAACGGAACGCTATAAACGCCCCAATTCAGGGAAGTGCCGCTGATATGATTAAAGTGGCAATGATAAACATTCACCAGTGGTTAAAGGATGAAAAACTGGAAACCAAGATGATTCTGCAAGTACATGATGAATTGATCTTCGACACGCCGAAAAGCGAACTGGATAAAGTTAAAAAGCATGTAAATGACTTAATGATAAACGCCATACCGTTTGCTGTGAAAATTGAGACCGGAATTGGAGAAGGTGATAATTGGCTGGAGGCTCATTAAGAGAAATACCCAGACCGCGTTGAAGTGGTGAAATTTTTAAAGAAATAGTTTTTTCATAATCACATTCGAGAAGCTGCTGGAGTTCATATTAGTATGAAGCCAGCAGCTTTTTTTCGTTTCCAGTTCATTTCTTAAATTATGCGATGCTGAATCGTTTGCGGCTTTTTTCTATCAGACAACGCCCATATTGCAATAATGAACTTGTGGCTAATTTCTGGCCCGTTTCGATTATTCCCTAATATTCAAAAACTTTCTTGTTACTAATCCCCGTGTAAGCTCACTTGCACTACGGTTTGCCATCTACCTTCTGGGCGATATATTCTGATACAATATATAATTATATGGTGTTTTAATAGTTTTTTTACAGCTTGAGCGTGGCGTAAGTTGTAAACTACTTACCATCATCTATTTAACTCCAAATGCCTCACTTATAGTAAATCAAGTGTACCGGCTGTAAACTAAGTTTACCAAATTGTAAAATGGATAGAGTATATGCTGTCAGAATTTAAATATTCGGTAACGACAGCGTAACTTTTGAGAGAACTCTTAGCAATACTTTTGCAGAGTAAATCTAGGGCAAACTCTCATGATTTTTGCACTTTTATATAACCTCTAAATTCAGTAACCGTACACTATTTATTTGATGGTTAAGTAGGTATTTAACAAATCTTTTTTATGAAAAAACTCTATTCTAAAATTTCAATCTGTCTCGGAATCCTCGGATTCATAGTCACAAATGCGGCGTTAGCCAGTCCGCTATCGATAAAAGTGAATGGGCAAGTAAGCGATGCTTCTGATAATTCTCCGCTTATCGGTTGCTCCATTGTAGAAAAAGGAACTAGTAATGGTGTTTTGAGCGATGCTGACGGAAAATTCAGTATTTATGTAAAAGATCAAAACGCGACATTGATTCTCGATTTTATAGGTTACGAAAAGCAAGAGATTGTGGTAGGAACCAAAACGAGTCTTAACGTTCAGTTGACCCCCAAAATAAGTCAATTTGATGACGTTGTGGTGGTAGGTTACGGTACACAAAAGAAAACTGATATTACCGGAGCCGTTGGTACGCTAAAAAGCGAAAACTTCAATCAGGGAATCGTGGCAAATCCAGGTCAATTACTGCAAGGTAAAATTGCCGGAGTTAACGTGACTTCCGTAAGTGGTGAGCCCGGAGCTGGCCAAGACGTCGTTATTCGTGGAGTAGGTAGTTTGCGGTCTGGTACATCACCTCTTTACGTGATTGACGGTTTTGTGTTGGATAACGCCAATAATGGCATTGCAAGTAATCCGTTAAACTTTATTAACCCTCAGGATATTGAATCTATCAACGTTTTGAAAGATGCATCGGCGGCGGCAATATACGGAGCAAGAGCTGCGAATGGCGTCATTGTTATTACCACAAAAAAAGGAAAAGACGGCAAATCTGAAATCAACTTGTCGATGTCAACGGCATTTTCTTCGTTAGCAAACAGGATTGATGTTTTCGGTGCGGATGATTTTAGAAATCAGGTAGTGAATGCTGGAGGAACCTTATTCGATGCGGGTGGAAACACGGACTGGCAGGATGAATTGACAAGAACTGCGAGGTCAAATACTACCAACCTATCTTTCAGTGGAGCGGCAAGTGATAAATTTAACTATTTTGCTTCCATAGGTCTTGATAATCAAGAAGGAATATTGAATAATAGTAGCTTGAAACGCTATTCAGGGCGGTTGAATCTAAATCAAATCGCTTTTAAAGGAAAGATGAAAATTGCGTATAATTTCATCGGAGCTCAAACTCAAAACGAAAGACCTGATCAGGGATCTATTGTAGTGGATATGTTACGGCTTAACCCAACAATTCCGTCTCTGACTAACGGAGAACCCACACTGATTGATGATATTCTTAGCCCGGTGGCGAGACAGCAACTTTATAAAGACGAAGCTACGAACAACAGAATAATCGCTAATATTTCGCCGAGTATTGAATTTGTAAAAGGATTAACGTACAAACTTAACCTTGGAGTTGATTTTTCAAGCACCGATAGAGTGGTGCAAACAATGCCTTACGCACTTTTAGAAGGACTGGATTTTGGATCACTAAACTCTATCTATTCTAAAAACAGCAATAGTTTAATTGAGAACACGCTGAACTACGTTTTATCAACGGGCAATCATAACCTAAACTTTTTGGCGGGTCATTCCTATCAGCAATTCTTTGAGAGTCAGAATAACTTTGGTCAAACCGGTTTTGCAAATAACGGCATTGAGCCAAGGTATCAGGATCAGTCGAGTACACAAGAGCAGCCAACCATTGTAAATAATTACGCTACGAAAAATGAATTACAATCGTTTTTCGGTAGAGCAAATTATGGCTTTGCTGATAAATACCTGTTAACCGCGACATTGCGGGCAGACGGATCTTCAAAGTTTGGAGCAAATAACAGGTACGGTTATTTTCCGTCTTTTGCCGCTGGCTGGAACATCACAAATGAAGAATTCATGTCGAATCCTCAGATTACAAACCTGAAACTACGTGCAAGTTGGGGACAGACAGGAAATCAGGAAATTCCGCCCAAAATTACTCAAGCCAACTTTAACGATAGCCGGGCCGATAATGATACTTACCCACTTACGCCCGACGCTAATACGCTGGATGATTATCCTTACGGAACTATCTATTCGAGGCTAGCCAATCCGAACATTCAGTGGGAGGTTTCAACTCAATCTAATATTGGGTTAGATTTCGGTTTCTTCAGTAATAAACTGACGGGTACAGTTGATTTATTTAATAAAGTTTCCAGTAATATTCTTTTGGAAGCAGTACCGGCAGATCCAATTCAACCAACGGCTACTTTTTGGACGAACGTACCAAACATGAAGATTCAGAATGCTGGTTTAGAAATGTCGTTAGACTACCAAGATCAGAGTCAAAACGGGTTTTATTATAACGTTGGGGGAAACATCACCTTGATTAAAAATAAGGTTATTGATTCGCCTTACGCAGTATTAACCACGGGAGCCGCTCAGGGAGCTGGTCAAACCGGTGCAACAATTAATGGCTACATTAATAATGAAGCAATTGGGTCGTTCTTCATGAAAGAGTTCATCGGAATAGGTGATGACGGATTGAACAAGTTTAAAGACCAAAACGGCGATGGGCAGGTTATTGAAAACGACCGAATAGTGGTAGGTACTGCATTGCCAAGCATGCTCTATGCATTCTATACCAACTTTGGCTACAAAAACTTTGACTTGGGCTTCAACTTCAATGGAGTTTCGGGAAATAAGATATATAACCACACGGCGATGTCTATTTTCAATCGTGGTAACTTAGCTTCGTCTTTCAATACCACCGATTTCGCGGTACAATATCCCAATGAAGCAATAACTAACTCTAACGAAGTTTCTACTCGTTACCTCGAAAACGGTAGCTTCCTGAGATTAAACAATGCTACGTTGTCGTACAAACTGAGTCCGCAGGTAATCGGAATGGGTGATTATGTAAACAACATACGTTTCTCAATTACTGGTCAAAATTTGTTTGTTATTACAGATTACACGGGTTACGATCCTGAAATAAATACCGGAAGCTCAATTGGTGGAGTTCAGACGTTCGGAATTGATCGTTTCACTTACCCTAAACCACGTACGGTTTTACTCGGTCTAAATGTTTCATTCTAAAAAAATAACGCTTTTCATTTTTAGTTGGCTGTCAAATGCTCTCTACTGAAAGTAAAATTCATAAAATATATATTCGCATGAAAAGAAATATCTTACTTGCATTCACCGTAGTCGTTTTAGCTATATTCGATTGGGGTTGCACAGATCTATACGAAGAAGTACTTGACGAATCCCTCTTGGGTCAGGGTCAGGGTCAGGTTATCAGCGGGGCAATTGCTCCGGCGTACGGACAGGTTTCGTGGACTTGGCGACACACCAACTATTACGGGCTACAACTTATTCCCGCCGATGAGGCTATCCTGCCTTACCGCGGAGGAACAGATTGGTTTGACGGTGGAAAATTCCTTGACGCACACCGCCACAGCATCACACCCGGAAACGACTTGGTAGGTAGTTCTTGGAATGAACTTGCCCGTAATATCTCACGGACGCTCTCGGCAATTGAAGTATTAAGACCGTTAGTCGCTGCCGGAAATACCGAAGCATCTGGTGCGTTAAACGAAATGATTGCACTGCGGGCTTACCTCAACATGTTGATGCTCGATAGCTGGGGGCTCATCTTTAAAAAAGAAAGTTCTAACGAAATATCAGAAGTTATTCGTGGTCAAAATGCCATTGATTACATTCAGCAAGAATTGCTAAGTGTTGTTGATCAGATAAATACTTCGAAAGGGCCAGGACGGATAACTCAAAGTGCCGTTTGGGGTTTATTGGCAAGACTGCACCTAAACTCAGCAGTTTACCGCGATCCGTACGGTACTCCAAATTTTGCAAAAGCGGATATGGACAAAGTAGTAGAGTACACGGACAAGATTATCAACTCAGGAAAATTTTCTTTATCGGCGGAGTATTTCGAACTCTTCAATGACGCAAATAACTCGAATCCTGAGTTAATATTCGCTTTGGATCAACGCGGTGTCTTGAGAAGAGAGCACAGCCGTTGGGCATATTGGTCAATTGCGGGTTCTCAGTGGGGAAGGCTTGAATACCCAAGTTCTGACGGTACGGACGGTCCAGCAATTACGCCAGACTTCTATAAATCCTGGGCCGATGCTTATAGCTCAGGCGACCCATCGGCAGACGCGAGGTTTTATCAGCAAAATGTAATATTGCCTGATTCTTTAAAAAACCTTACGGGTAAAACACCGTTGAATGATGGAAACTTCTACGTCTGTGTATCTGCGGAAGATTTCGAAATGAACCGTGGTATTATTCGTGGTACACCGTGGGGACCGCGTAAAAATTCTGAAGGAGCGTTTATTA
This sequence comes from Spirosomataceae bacterium, assembly GCA_047630355.1. Classification (GTDB taxonomy): domain Bacteria; phylum Bacteroidota; class Bacteroidia; order Cytophagales; family Spirosomataceae; genus JANQUM01. Next base: position 51,642 of record JBLHXN010000007.1, read on the forward strand.
CTTGTGAAGGCGGATACAGGATTTATCCTGTAAAGCAGATCAAAGGCAACGGACCCGATAGAAATGTTGGATACGTAGATCACAACCTCGAAGTGGATTTTACAAACGAAGGAAGACTTCACAGAACCGGTTATCGCGTTGCTAAGTATCAATACAGCCGCACGTCGCCAAATGGTAATAATTTCAGTAGCGTAGATTTAGTTTTAATACGTCTTGGTGAAATATTCCTGATGCGTGCCGAAGCTAAACTACGGAACGGCGACAACGCCGGAGCCTTAGCAGATATTAATGCTTTGAGAGCATCCAGAACTGCTCGGCCTGAGCAAACTCCTCCCGCTCTTACTGTGGTGAATTTAGACGTAATGTTAAGAGAAAGAGGTTTTGAATTGTACTGGGAAGGTTTCAGACGCGGTGATCAAATCCGTTTTGGAACCTACGAAAATCCATGGACAGAAAAGACAAACTCAGATCCCAACATGAGATTGTTTCCGATTCCGCAAAGTGCCATCGACGGAGCATCAAACCTCGAAGGTTATTTAGTGCAGAACAAAGGGTATTGATTAATTCTTTTTAAATATCGAGAGGTGGACAGTAAAATTGCTGTCCACCTTTTTTATACAAGGGAAAGTTTAAGCAAATATTTGATTCACAGTCATTTCAAATTCTGGAAGTACAGAGTTTGCTGAGCAAATATCATTATCGAAACAGTTCTTATTCTCCTTTAAGGAATTGTAAACCTTTACTTTTTTTAGTTCAGGAATAATTATCCAAACTACCATTACACCGTATTTGAAATATTCTTCTAACTTAGCTTCAACATTATTAAAGTTGTCGTTTTTAGAAATGATTTCAACGGTAAACTGTGGGACTTCGTCAACGTCTTCTTTCATATTCTTTCCTTGCCCTTTAGTGAAGAAAGCGATGTCAGGTCTTCTCATCTGCATTGGAGAAAGGTCAACATCTTGTTCTGCAACAAGTCCACCTAACTTTATAAGACCCTTCTCGACAAAAAACTCTAACAAGTTTAGGTAAATGTAAAATTCCTTCTTTTTCATTCCTTCAAATTTGATTATTTCACCGTCGTACCATTCGTATTTGAAACCATCTTGTGGGTTCCAATCCTTAAATTCTTCGAGCGAACGAGGGGATGTAATTATGTTTTCTTTAACCATATTGCTTGTGATTTTAACAAATATACAAAACTCCGTTCAATCCAAAATATAAACCCGTTTTGTAATCAGTCCTTTTTTGTGTTTTAAAACCAACAGGTAATTGCCACTTTTGACGCTGGCAACATCAATTAAGTAGGTATTTATTCCTCGGTGAATCAAATCAAGATAACCTAATTTATTTCCCGAAAGCGTGTAAAGAATGGCACTTTCAAGCGGCTTGTCACATAATACTTTTATGAAGTTTACCGAAGGGTTCGGATAAAGAAGCGTTGTTTCGTTGATATTTTCTTCTGCGGAAAGCGGTGCGTCTGGATTAACGGCTTTCGGTGTGAAGTTTACAAAAATATCATTTCCGCCGCTTGCTTTGCCTTCTTTTGTTCCGTCGGTGTTTCGGAAAACCATGCCAATTCTATTCCAGTTTGCATTTGCCGGAACTGAGCCGTAGTAACTCTTTGGCGTTATTTTGATTTGATATTTAGACGTTGAACCCGCAACCTTCGTCATCAATCCGATTCCGTCGTCTTGTCCCCAGTTTCCTTTTACGTATTGCCAGTTTGTTGCAGTTTCTCCGTCGGTGATGATGCCGGAGTGTATATAAACTTTATCGGCTTCGATAAGTCCGGGAGTTCCGTTGGGATCCGCAACGGCGGCATCAAAGGTGATGGTTATTTCAGTTTCTGGTTGAAATTCAGCGGGTGAAACGGTTACGATTTTACCGTCGGATTGCAGATTCAAAAAGATATTTCCTCCATCGTACGCTTTACCGATTCGGCTACCGTCGGCGTTTTGGAAATACATGCCAATTCTATAGATACTCTCCGATTCAGGTACGCCAAAAAACGTTCGGGGATTTAGTTTAATTTCCCACTCGTCTTCTTTGTCGGCTACTTTAGTAAGTTTCGTTTTTGTTGAAACCTCCAACACTCTTTTAGTCAACGAAGTGTCGTTTGGTGAAGTAGTAACCACGCCCGAAATCATGTAAACTTCGTTTGACCCAATCAATCCGTCGGTATCAAGCGGGTTTGCGTACTTCGCTCTGAATGTGAGCGTTACGTCGGTGGAAGCGTTAACGTTTATTGGGTTTGAAACTACAATTGGTTCAAACGTTGCTACTAAATCGACTTCGGTATTGGCTTGTTTTTTATCGGTGAAAAATTTGAACTCGCCGGGTGCTAACGATAAATTTTGTTGTAAATCAGTTACCGTTATCGAATCTACAGAGAATAAACCGTACCACGTTCCGGTATGCGTGAAATTGAGATTTCCTGAACCATTATTCAAACCGAAATTTCCGATGATTACTGCGTCAAATTCTGCTCCGTCGGCTTTGATTGTTTTCACCGCTCCGTTTAAATTTGTTGTGACATTATCGGAGGAAAAAGTTTCCGAATTGTCTCTTACTAAATTAATGATTTTGGCGTGCGTTTTATAAAGCTTTTGACGCTCTACACTTTCATAAAGCTTTAAACTTCCTTCGCCCCAAACTAATGGTTTATTACCAACCCGACCGTTAAAGTCAATGCTTTTATCATAACCCAATTCCTGAAATTGCCACATCATTTTTGGACCGGGAAGTGGATAGAAAAACGTGGTCAAGAGCTTCACCCGATTTAGTGCGGTAGCTTCACCCGATTTAGTGCGGTTAGTTCATTGGCAACTGAATAAGTCGTTGACTTTGCCGAAGAATTTAACGCTTTTACCATCAGACGTTCTTCGTCGTGACTTTCCATGTACGAAACCCGATTTAAGTCTTTGGCTGAGTTGATATTCGCCGAAATATTTCCGGTCAATAAATCTCCGTAATCGTACGTGCTGTTTCCCCAAACCATCATGCCGTCGGCTTTGAGTTCGTTTTCTTCGGACGCATCAGCGAAATGTTCTAATATAATGTAGGCACTCTCGTCTGTTTCACGAATCTTGTCTGCCATGCGTTTCAGCAACGCAATTCTTGAATCATCACGGGCCGACCAAGCCCCAACATCGGTAGGGTTATTCCGCTGCGTGAACCCTTTGGATAAATCGAAGCGATAACCATCAAAGTGATATTCTTTCAGCCAATACGTATTCACCGAGTCCACAAAGGCCTGCGTGTATTTGCTCTCGTGGTTGAAATCGTAACCAACGTTAAACGGATGCGTTGCGTCAACGTTAAACCACGGACTTTCTGCCGTAGGTTTTCCGTTCTCAAAGTACATTTTGACCATCGGGCTTTGTCCGAAAGCGTGATTCAGAACCATATCCAGTAAGACTACAAATCCTTGTTGATGAGCGGTTTGAATGAAGTTTTTCAAGTCGTTTTTAGTTCCGTAATATTTATCGGGAGCGAAGAAGTAGGAGGGATTGTAACCCCAGGATTCGTTTCCTTCAAACTCCATGATCGGCATGAGTTCAATGGCGTTTATCCCTAATCTTTTCAAGTAAGAAAGCGTATCCGTCAAGTCTTTGTAACTGTGAGAACCGATAAAGTCCCGCACTAATAATTCGTAAATAATGAGTTCGTTTTTATCAATTTTCGGTCGATTATTTTCTGTAGTATTCCAAGAAAAAGGCGTTTGGTCGGTTTGTAAAATCGAAGCGATTTCGTACTCTGTTTTATCGTATTCAGGAAGGTTCGGATAAACAGATGCGGGAATGAATTTATCGTTCCACGGGTCGGCGACCTTTTCGGCGTACGGGTCGCCAATTTTGATTTCACCATCCACCCAATACTGGAAAACGTATTCTTTTTTTGGAGTTAAATTACTGATTTCCAACCAATAAGTTTCACCGTCGGGAGTTTTGTTCATCAGGCATTTTTCTTCGATTTTCCAATTGTTAAAATCTCTGACAACGTAAATGAACTCTTTTTTAGGAGCTTCCAAAACCAACGTAACTTTAGACTTGTCTGCGTGGTAGTTAATACCTTTTTTAACGTTTGCCGGCAATGCCGAAATCATCGGACTAAACTGCACGATGTATTCAAACGACTTGGTCTGCTCGACTCGTTGCGTTCCAAAGTAAGCGATGATTTTTGTAGAAAAACTGACGTTATTATCTGAAAAGTAGAAGTAAGAGAGTTGAGCGGTGTTTGATGCAGCGGCAACACGATTGAAACCGTTCCCTTCGTCAATAAATAACACAATTGAATCGGCAACGGCAGACGCAGAAGCTTCAATTGTAACCGATTCGTCTTCCGCAATAAAATTCCTGAATGCCGTTGGTTTCGTGATTTCAACGAAATTTCCGACGTCTAAATCCAGAAATATATCACCGTTTCCGCCAACTGTTCCACCCGCAAATTTTCCCGCTGTTCCTTTACCTTCTTTCGAGCCGTCGGCGTTGCGGAATACCATCGACAATCGGAAAACAGTTGTTGTTGCGTTGATTTTATAGTAATCCCGAATACTTGGCTTGAGTTTAATCGACCATTTATCAGTTTCGTTGGGCACTTTGGTCATTTTTCCAATGCCGTCGTCTACACCCCAATTTCCGATCACGTTTTGCCAATCTGTTCCGTTGGAAGAACTTAAAATTACGCCCGAGTGCATATAAACGCTCGCTGCCCCAACTAAACCTTTTGTGCCTTGCGTAGCGTCAAAGATGATTTCTACACTATCTTTTGCGGAGACCGTGGCGGGATTTAGTTTGACAATTTGACTGAAGGAAGTCGTGCTAAACAGAAGGAGGGAGAAAAAGGGGAGCAGTTTTTTCACGGAGCGTTATTTATCGTTTAGATAGTTAACGGCGAAGATACTGCCTTATTGAAAGAAAAGAAAAAGGGTGGGGCAAAGGTTGTGAAAAGTCATTGCCCTTATTAAGCAAAAACCTGCAAGGCTCTTCTTAGTCTCCAGACTAAGAAGCGGCGACATGCGGTCTCCTGACCGCAGTGTTGTATTGAACGAAATTCTTCCTGCGGTCGGGAGACCGTGTGATACTTTCACTTAGTCGGAGACTAAGCGGAGCGGAAGAAAAAGGGCGGGGCAAAGGTTGTGAAAAGTCATTGCCCTTATTGAGCAAAAACCTGCAAGCCGCTTCTTAGTCTTTAGACTAAGAAGCGGCGACATGCGGTCTCCTGACCGCAGTGTTGTATTGAACGAAATTCTTCCGGCGGTCGGGAGACCGCGTGACACTTCTGCTTATTCGGAGACTAAGCGGAGCGGTTGATTAAACAGTGGTAAATCTATACTTACACGCGTACGCTTATTGCTATATTGAAGCATCTCAAAGCAACGGAAAATTTAATATCTGTTGTTTTAAAAAAGTGAAATAACATTGTTTTAGTATTACAGGTTTTTTAACCTCAATATTCTAAAACTATGTCCGAATTCAAACGTGAGTTCAAATTATTTGACGCAGTAATGCTCGTTTCGGGCTCAATGATTGGCTCTGGTATCTTTGTCGTCAGTGCCGATGTCGCTCGTCAAACGGGTTCTGCTGGTTTTTTACTCGCTTCTTGGATAATAGCTGGAGCACTCACCATGGCGGGGGCACTTTGTTACGGCGAACTGACGGCAATGTTTCCCCACGCAGGCGGACAATACGTTTTTCTCCAAAAAGCGTACGGTAGGCTGCTGGCTTTTCTGTACGGATGGTCGTTCTTTTCTGTTATCCAAACCGGTACAATCGCCGCCGTTGCCGTTGCTTTTGCGAAATATACGGGCGTTTTGTTTCCAAAATTCATCAACGACACCGACACAATTTTGCAAATTGGTGATACTTCATTCAAATTAACTTCCCAGAGAATACTCGCAATGCTCAGTATTGCGTTGCTCACGTACATGAATACCAAGGGCGTAAAGCAGGGTAAGGTAATTCAAAACGTATTTAGCAGTACAAAAATACTTGCTATAGCGTCACTGGTAATCTTGGGATTGGTTTTTGGGGCGAATGCGGATGTAATTGCCCAAAATTTTTCCAATCCGTTTGCCGGAACGAAATCACAAGTTATTGATAATAAATTGGTTGTGACAACGCTTTCGGCGTTTGGAATTATTCTGGCATTGGGCGTAACGCAAGTAGGAACGTTGTTTTCAAGCGATGCCTGGAACGGCTTAACATTTGCTGGTGATGAAGTGGTAAATCCCGAAAAAACGATTCCGCGTGGCATGATAATCGGCACAATTTTGGTGACGGTTCTTTATTTGTTGATGAACGTAACTTACCTGTTTATCCTGCCATTACAAGGTGACCCAAACGCTACGGATGTACTGGGGAGAGGAATCCAGTTTGCCTCTGAAGATCGCGTGGCAGCCGCTACGGCGATGGTAATTGGCGGCGAGAGCTTTACTTTTTTTGTGGCGGTGTTGATTATGATCTCAACGTTTGGTTGTAACAACGGGCTAATCCTGTCGGGTTCGAGAGTTTATTACACAATGGCGAAAGATGGCTTGTTCTTCAAAAACTTCGGAAAATTAAACGATAACGGTGTTCCTAAAAATGCCCTTTGGTGGCAATGCTTTTGGGCGTGCTTGCTGTGCCTGACTGGAAAGTACGGTGACCTGCTCGACTACCTCATGGGCGTCGTAATTCTCTTCTATGCTTTCACGATTTTAGGCATATTTATACTCAGGAAAAAACAGCCAGATCTTCACCGACCTATAAAAGCTCCGCTGTACCCAATTCTGCCAATGATTTACGTGATTTTGGCGATAAGTTTAGTGGTGATTTTAGTTATGGAAAAGCCCCAATTTACTTATCCCGGCCTTGGCATCGTGGCACTTGGAATACCAGTTTACTATTGGTTTAAGAAACAAGGAGAAAAAAGTGAGTAGCAGAATAGTAAGGCATTCGCGGGTTGAGCGTTTTTTCTCCGCCTCAATAATCGCTGAGCAAGGTAGAAGTTTGAGCGTAGCTGAAATTTTGACCGTAGGCTGAGCGTAGCCGAAGCCATACTCTCTAAATCAAGCTTTAGTAAGTGCGAGTAAAACTCGAAAATCACTTGTATGTGAAGATAGTGCCTTATTGAAGAAAAAGGAAATCGGGGCAAAGGTTGTGAACGGTGTTACATTTTCATTAGGCAGCTACCAAAGTTCTTCTTAGTCTCCAGACTAAGAAATGGCGACATGCGGTCTGCTGACCGTAGTTTTACATTGAGTGAAATTCTTCCGGCGGTCGGGAGACCGCTTGACACTTCCGCTTGGTCTGAGACTAAGCGGAGCGGGAATCTACACCACTGGCATTCATGTATCAGTTGAAAATGTTTTTGATTTTACCCAGTACTCCTTTCTTTTTATTCACTAACCTTTCCAACGCCCTATGCACCTCGGGGATGCCTTCAAATACAAAGTTTCTGGGAAGTGGGTTTATCAATTCTGGTAATATATTTTGGCTTTCGATGTTTATATAAAGCCCCTTTTCGTTGGCCAAATTTATATACCGCATACCTAAATAAGAATACGGATAACAAATGGATGCTCTGGAGTCCCTGTCCTTATTATACCACTCTAAGTGTGCTACTAAACCAGTCATAAAAAGGTCAGCATTTTGGGTTAGAATAGCTTCGATAATTTCTATTAAACCCTTGGAATCGCGGGAAGATTTAGCTGCTTTGGCTCTCTCTAAGTGAAACCTGGTTTTGTCATTATCTTCTAAAATAAGATAAGCAAGGGCAAGGTTTAATTCTACATAAGTCATAGATTTTCTTGCCATCTTTTTGTCCGATACATTCTTCGTACCAAAGTAAATTTTTTGCAAATGGTTTATATGTTGCGGTATTTTTAGAATTTAATACATAGTTAAGTAAATATTCTATAGGAAAATATACAATCTCATTAATACCGAATTGAAGGCTTGGATAAGCATCTCCCCTTATTGTATCAAAATACAAATTGATAGTCTCTGCTGCCTTGTTCATGTACTGAATAGTACCCTGAGGATTTTCAGAGGCAATGATACAGGCATGGTTATAAAAGCCAGAATAGGATAATGAACTTAGAGTTGCTTCTAAGGGTACATCACTCGTTTTGAGCCATTCAAAGTATCTTAAATAGTCTTTTCTATTAACCGGCTGCTTGTTCATACTTAATTTATTTTTAGAATGTTTGCTTTTCCAAATGGAGATATTCCGCTTAGTCGGAGACTAAGCGGAGCGGCTTTTCTTAGTCTCCAGACTAAGAAACGGTGGCATGCGGTCTCCTGACCGCAGTTTTATATTGGGTGAAATCTTCCGGCGGTCGGGAGACCGCGTGACACTTCCACTTAGTCAGAGACTAAGCGAAGCGGGGGTACTACCATTTTATAGCTAAAATGAAATTTTACTTAATGTTAAGACATCATTTGTCTAAGTCTTTTAATTTGTTCTATGTGATCTTCATAGGTTATAAATTCAATATTACTAACTTTTCCTTTTAAACAATTGTATGCTTTCTCGGTGATATAAGTTAAGAAAGTATCTCTCATTATAAAAAAATCTTTATCATCCCATTTTTGAGGAGTGCTATCCATTCTGTTAGCACACTTACCTAAAATTGAAAGCCCCCAGTAATCATTTACTTCTTCCCCTGTTTTTGTTATAATTTTAACAGGAAAAACCCTCCAACCTGTTAAATTATTTGTTTTTAGAATATCAACAAATTTTGTTGATACAATATATTGTGCTACTACTCTTGTTAATAAATCATCCCAACGATTGCCACTTACTTGGTTTAAAACTAAGGTTTTGTTTGGGGTTCTTTTCCTAAAGCATAATCCATTGCATTTGGCCCATAAATTATTTCATCGTTAGTAGCAAGCACAGTAGATGCACTTGATAGTTTGGGTTTGAAAAGGTAAAATTTTTGTTTTTCCATATTGTTTACCGTGGTTTGGGGTCTTTCGAACCCGAATATTCGCGTTAATAGTATTCCAAATAGCGTGTCAGCCTTCAACGAAAAAATCGCAATTCTTCAAATGCCTGTTAACATCCCTTCCCTCAAATCTAATACTTTATTCAATTCTTGCTAAATTTGTCGGATTAATTTCCACACGCAACGAAATAATAGAGAATGCCTTCGTACAATCATCAGGAAAT
>JBLHXN010000008.1:0-58984 GCA_047630355.1 Spirosomataceae bacterium
TATCGGAGGAATTGACCTTTACCGTTAACTCGTAAAGTTCGTTTTTTTCGAGAATAGCACGAATGGCTTTCACGTCAGGATGCGGAGCGAGTGCCAATAACAGAATTTTTTCTTTTCCGTCAATGACGTCTATGTAAGTATCTTGCCGGTTATTACGAGTTGAAGACTCTCCCGCCAGCGGCAGAACTTCAATACGATAACGCTGAACACCTTCCTGAGTCTCTTTTGTGGTAAACGAAATCCGCTTTACTTCATCGTCATAACCGAACCGCACAATCTGCTTATCAATTATGATATCGTTTCTTTTCAGAAGCACCGTAGTTTGTTTCCCGGCGTAACCAAAAGCATTCATCTCTACTTCAACGGGGAAAGTATTGCCGACATACGCCACCTGATTAGCAAATATTCCCAAAATCCGAACGTCCTTCTTTCGGGTAGTATCCCCTACTCCAACCGTATGTATATTAAAAGGATAGGTGGCAAACGTAGGCGAAATTCCAGAATTCACAATACCATCTGATACCACAATGACATCAGTCAGGTTCTGACCTTCGTATTCCGTTGAAAGATTTGCCAGAAGTTTCGAAATATTGGTAACGGAGCCATCAAATTTGATTTGATAAATATTCTCCTGCTGGATAGACTCTGACCCGCTTAACGTTCTGAGAGCGGTTGCAACCTCACTTTCGGTCAAATTCTCCGACAAAACCCCTATTTTTGAGATAATTTCATCCGGCTTCCCTATCTTCATTGATCGTGAGTCATCAAGAGCAATTACGACCGTTGGGGGAATAGTACGGAGTACTTCCCGCTTGAAAAGTGGATTGAGAAGCAGAAAACATAACGTACTAACCAATAAACCACGCACAAAGGCGAGACCTATGCGTTGGTTTCGGGAAAAAGAATACTTTTTTTGGTACATAAAAACGGCGTACGCCACTCCCACGAGTACACAAAGCAACAAAAACCACGGAGAATATTGAAAAAGTACTTCGGTATTCATTATTATCAGCCGTTGACCAATTCAGTCGACAGCAATCAGCGTTTAAAATTACATGAGCATTCCACCATCCACAATCAAAACCTGCCCCGTAACGTAGGAAGCCATATCAGAACCCAAATACGCACAAGCGTTAGCGATATCCTCACCGCTGCCAATTCGTTTTAATGGAATGCCTTTCATCCAGTCGTTGAGCTTATCTTCGTTTAGTTCTCCCGTCATTTCGGTTTCGATGAAGCCAGGAGCAATCGCGTTACAACGGATATTTCGTGAACCCAATTCTTTCGCTACCGATTTTGTGAACCCGATTAATCCGGCTTTTGAAGCGGCATAATTGGCTTGCCCGGCGTTCCCCATAATCCCCACAACGGATGTTATGTTAATTATAGAACCCGCACGGGCACGCATCATCGGTTTTGTGACGGCTTTCACTAAGTTAAACGCCGATTTTAGGTTAATTCGCATAACATCGTCCCAGTGTTCTTCGGTCATTCGCATGATAAGTGTATCACGGGTAATGCCTGCGTTATTAATCAATACATCAACCTTTCCAAAATCGGCAACTACACTATTTACTAGCTCATCAGCAGCTTTAAAATCAGAAGCATCAGACTGATAACCTTTTACGGTAGTACCAGCAGCAGCTAATTCCTCTTCCAGTGCTTTTCCTTTTTCAACGCTCGAAAGAAACGTGAAAGCTATGTTTGCTCCCTGAGCAGCTAAGTTTTGAGCAATGGCTTTGCCAATACCGCGGGATGCACCCGTAATCAGTACAACTTTATCTTCGAGTAATTTCATCAAAATAGTTAGTATTATATATGGTTTTAAAGAGCTGAATCGTCTTTCTTGTTCGGTTTTTCAAACCCACCCACAACGATAACAATCTCGCCTTTAACAGAACGGTCGGTAAAATTAGCCAAAATTTCGGACAATGTTCCCCTAACACTCTCTTCGTAAATCTTACTAATCTCCCGACAAACGCACGCTTTGCGTTCGCTACCAAAGTACTCGATGAATTGAGTAAGAGTTTTTATTAACCGATGAGGCGATTCATAGAAAATCATGGTCCGATCTTCTTCTACCAATGCCTGAATGCGGGTTTGCCTACCTTTCTTATGCGGTAAGAAGCCTTCAAAGGTAAACCGATCAGCGGGTAACCCGGAATTTACCAAAGCGGGAACGAACGCCGTGGCACCTGGAAGGCAGCTCACTTCGATTCCTTCTTGTATTGCTTCCCGAACCAGTAGGAAACCCGGGTCTGATATAGCTGGAGTACCGGCATCTGAGACCAACGCAATCCGTTGGCCATCTTTCAAAAGTCCGATTATTCGTTCAACAGTACGATGCTCATTATGGGCATGATAGCTCTGAAGTGGCTTCGCCAACTCCAAATGCTTTAATAGAATACCCGTTTTTCGAGTATCTTCGGCAAGGACTAAATCTACTCCTGAGAGGACTTTTACGGCTCTCAAGGTAATATCCTCCAAATTACCTATAGGTGTAGGTACAACAATCAGCGACATTTATACACAAGTGATTGGTTGATAGATAAATAGCAAAAAAAAGAGAAAATATTTTTTCCCTCTCGCATCATTCTTGTGCAAACATACGTGAATAAAATCAAAAATCTTATGTTTCTATTATCAATAGCCTGCATAGCAGTGGGCAGCTTTTTAGCTTTCAGAACCAATAACAAGCAAGATCAGTATGCTCCTAAGGGTTATATGAACAGCCTGATGGCACGCCCCAAAAGTGTTTACGCCTATTAAGCCAGTTATAACACAGTTAAGATGCCAAATCAACAAATTTTGCAAAAAATGCAGAGTCTCAGAAATTCCACTGCATTTACTTTAGGCTTTTTTATTACTTGCTGATAATAAATGACTCATGCCATAATCTATTACTTCAGGATAATTATATCCAATTATATATTAATTATTAAGTTTTACGTAATATTTTCGTTGAAGTTTCGCCACTTACTAAAAAATAGCTCTAATTTCGTTAGTCAGTAGTTGTAATAAGCTGTTGAACAACCATATCTTACGTGTATAAAACTTAATAATTATGTTCTTACTATCATTAACGTGCATTATCGTAGGCGGAATTATAGCTTCTAAGCTAAAAGAAGAAAGAGGTCTCTACGCCCCTAAAAGCTACCTTAATTCTTTGATGTCCCGTCCAAGAAACGTTTACGCCTACTAATCATACCTCCAGTTTGGTCTTTACGGGTTCTGAAATAACAGAAACCTTAGCTACGCCTTTATTGTATTTTCTCCTTCTCTTCAGATATTGCTTCTGTCAGACTAATACTCCTTTGTCTCATTCTGAAAAAACTCTCTGCAAATTTCACTAGTAGAACAAAATCATATATAGCTTACTATCAGCTATTTAAGATATCACAAAAGCCTCACTTTGGGATTTAAAACACCTATTTTTAGACCCATAAATATATAACTATTCTAATGTTATCTTAATACCTTTATTTAGATGATTAATTGATAGTAAACTAGGTATACTTAATCCTGTTTTAAATTATATAATACTTTTCTAATAAATCTACGTATAAAAAACGCTCTGAGATTCTCCTACTTTAAATATAGTCGTGCACTCTACTGAAAATGTCGCAAAACAGGAATTATTGTTCCTGATTTGCGACATTACTTTTACATCACTCGTTAAAACTATCTAACTTCTTAATTTTCAACAGATTACGCACAATATGAATAACTTATTTTACGATTTTATCGATGGCAGATGCCAGTTTCCGATCTTTTTCTGTGATGGTGTTTCCTTCGTCGTGCGTAGTGAGATTAATCGTCACGGTATTGTAAACATTTGACCAGTTTGGGTGATGCCCGTGCTTCTCCGCCAAAAAGGCAACCCGGGTCATAAAAGCAAAAGCCTCCGTAAAATCATCAAATTTAAATTCCCGGCTGAGTTGGTTGTTTTCTTCTTTCCACATAGTTGTATTGGTTTTTGGTATACAGTAATATAACTTCTGCAAGATGAAGTAGTTTACCGTTAACTCAAAAAATAAAATTGATTCAGAAGAATAGTGTATTTTTGTTAAAATAAAGATACAGTTAACTGTAAGTTTCACTCAGGAATCTCCCTTTTCGTTAGTGCAAAGGTCAATCGTACGAACAGCACATATAGTTCGGCACTTGAGCCAAACCAAAAAATAAAGAGACAAAAGGTAGTATTTAAGAACAAATCTATAGTACCTATAAAACAAATATTTGCCCTTTATGCTGTCAATAACATTTCTTCAAACGCAAATAGTAAATAGATATGAATAAGGAGGTTAGAATACAAAAGATACGAGAGATAATCGAAAGGGATAAAAACCGAACTGATTTACTGAACCACGAAATAATGTGGGAAAAGCAACTTAAAACAGAAAAGGTATTTAATATTCCCCTTTCATATTTGATATACAATAAGTACAATGGAAGGATTCTTAGTAGGACGAAGTCTTTAGAAAAGCAAAAACAGGAAATCAACCTTGAGTCAGATGAAGGCAGAGATATAATCGAAAATTTACTTTGGGAATCAAAAGTTGATCGAAATAAAAAAACTCTTTCAAGCATTAAAGACTTTGGGCAACAGAAAGTTGGTATTATTACCAAAGATGGGGTAATAATAGATGGAAATAGAAGAGCAATGCTCTTGAATAAAATAGACAGAACAGGTTATTTTAAAGCTATTGTACTCCCAGTAACTATAGAAGAAAATCCAATTGAAATTGAAAGACTTGAAACCACCTATCAAATGGGTGAAGATGAAAAGTTGAGATATAATCCTATTGAAAAATATCTTAAAGCCAAACAGATTTACGATAAACTTATTCCCAAGTTGAAAGATACTGATGCAATAAAAAGTATTGCAGAATGGATGGGAGAAACTGAAGGAGAAATTAAAAAATATCTAGATGCTATCACCGTAATGGATGAGTATCTTGAATATTGGGAGTACGATGGTATTTATACTCAATTGGACAAAAGAGAAGATCAATTTCTCTCTTTATCAAAATGGCTAAATACTTTTTATGGGGAATCTAGCCAAAAAGCAGATTGGGCATATACTGATAGTGATGTGGATGAACTTAAAGCGATTGCTTTTGATTTTATAAGATTGAGAGGAGGTTCTGAACAAGGTAATTTTGATGGTAAAGAGTTTAGAAATTTAGCAGAAGGTCACAGTGACAAGCATTTTTTTGGTAATAAAGAGATTTGGTTAAACTTCTCTTCGCAACATAATGAAATTTTAAATAAACTACCAAAAGATCCAGAAATTGATTTTAACTCGGCTAATTTAGAGAATCATTTAAATGCAAGAGACAAACTATTTTTTGATAGCTCAATTTTAGGCAATGATAATAGTGCATTTTTAGAAAACCTGAACGAACATAAATACCTCATTGGTTATAATAGAGCCGCTGACGAACCTGAAAAACTAATTAAAAGAGCATCACAAACTTTCGAAGCAATAAAAACTGGACATAAAGCATTTGCTAAACCAGAAGTACAACAAATGGTTCAAGAATTAGGTGATAAAATTTTCAATTCACTTCAAAAAAAATCACCCTCAAAAGTTTTATCACATATCATTGAATTATTGGAAGGCATTGAAGTCGATAAAATACCTGCGGATGAAGTTGAAGAAGTTCAGGATAAAACCAAAAGAATACAACAGATTGGATATCAAATAAACAAGAACATATAATGAGTTATTCTATAGATGTTAATATCGTAGATAATTTCTTTATCATAAATGGAGATACAGCATCATTATTACAAAACAAAAGGCTTTTAATATCTCTCAAAAGACTCAATTACTTTATTGAAGAGAGCACTGTTAATATTCCCTTTCGTGATGAAACACAAATAAAAACTCTACAAGAAATACAAGGATTACTAAGCAAGTATAATTACGTCTTTCAATTCACTGAAAATATACAAGAAGAATTACAAGCTTTTTCTAAAGAAGAAGAAAATTTTGACGTGTTTAGTGAGAATGCAAGAGCAATACGAGATAATGAGTTTGAAGACAACCGATTCTTAGTAACTCTATTTGATAACTTTCAAGAGGTTTTAAATCGAACTTTCTCAAAGGATAGAACACTTTATCCCTTGCAATTATTGTCATCTTTTCATATGGCATTTGCTCAGAATTCTTGCAATTTCGCAGTACCTGGTGCTGGTAAAACATCAATAGTTTACGGTGCATACGCATTTTTGAGAAGTTTACCTATTGGAGACCCTCGACACGTAAACAAACTTTTAGTTGTTGGTCCACTTTCATCTTTTGCTCCTTGGGAGAATGAATTTACAGAGTGTTTTGGATATAAACCAAACTCTTTTAGAATGTCCGGAGATAGTGATATTTCTGTGAAACAAAAATTAGAACATTTATATTCACCAAACTCACCTGAACTGACATTGATTTTTCACGGTAGTGTTGACCGATTTCAAAATGACATTATTGATTTTTTGAAGCGAAACAAAACAATGGTTGTAGTTGATGAAGCTCATAGAATAAAAAATCCAGAAGGTGTTTGGGGAAGAAGTGTAACAGAAATATCAAAAGAAGCAGTATCAAGAGTAATTTTAACTGGTACTCCAGTCCCAAATGGGTATCAAGATGTTTTCAACCTTTATAAATTTATCTATCCATTCAAATTTAAAGAAATTCTTAAATTTCATTATCACAATTTGGAAGATATGACTAATAATAACTCGCCTGAATCACAACGGGTACAGGAATTAAAAGACAACATTTCACCATATTTTATTAGAATAAAGAAGAATGACCTCAAGCTTCCACCAATAGAAGAAAAGTACATTCCAGTTGATATGGATTCAATTCAAAGAGGAATTTATGATTTTATTGAATCACAATATCTTCCTCACTTTAAAGAGAATAATTCTGCTACAGTTAAAGACATTCTTAACAGAGCAAAGCTTATTCGACTTAGACAAGCATCAACCAATCCGTCACTTTTATCAAACACTCTGAAAAATTCTTTGGAGAATAATGAGTTAACAGGTGAATTTGACCCAAATGCTATTTTTACTACAGATACTGACGAGTTCGTTAATGATTCAGAATTCTTTAATAAGATTATAAATTATTCAGCAGTGGAAACTCCTAAAAAATTTAAAAGTGTTTTGTCATTGCTTTTAGAGGAAATCTTTCCGGAAAATGGTAAAGTAATAATTTGGACTATTTTCATCCAAAATGCTAAAGAATTGAAAACTTATTTAAATCAAAATGGTGTTGAATCAAAACTTCTAATTGGAGAAATTCCGCAAGATGAAAGAGAAGAAACTATAAAGGTATTTAATGACCCATTAAATAATGATTTCAAGGTGGTAATTGCTAACCCTTTTTCTGTGGCTGAATCTATTTCCTTGCATAAAGGTTGTCATAATGCAATATATTTAGAAAGAGATTATAACTGTTCTAATTTTATTCAATCAAAAGATCGAATTCATAGGGTTGGATTAGCAGAAAGTCAAATAACAAAATATTATTACATCCTATCGAAAGACTCAATAGATGAAGTTATTAATGAAAGACTTCGTTCGAAAATCGAACGAATGGAAGAAATCATTAATGATGATATTCCTCTTTTTCAAAGGATTGACAATAATGATGAAACAGACATAATTAATGATTTAATCTCTAATTATGCTAGAAGAACTTAGAAGATATAGGAATTTTGGTACTCCAAATTACTTCTTTGAATTACTAAGTACATTAAAAGGAAATCAGGAAGTCACGTATACAAAGACCGACATTGAAAAATTATTTTATAACCGAGTAATTGATGGAAGAAGTGTTTTTGATGGTTGTCTTGAACTAGCGATAAAAACAGAAATATTCATATTTGAAAACGACTTTCTATATTTAAGTAACGGTGTTGCTGATTCGTTGAATAGCATAAGCCAAATGAGAGATAAATTCGTTGAATATCTTTTCAAGGCATTAAAAGATGATGATGAATTTCACAAAATATTTTGTTCTGATTATTTATCCCACGACATAATTTACAAGTCGTTACAGATAAACAACCAAGCTTTTAGCTTAAAATATTCAAATTTTAAGCAATTATTGATTGATTTTGAAGTAATTAAAACTCATCCAACAACTGAGCTAAATAGTTTTATTATCAATAATCACTACAAGAAGCTATTTGATAAGACAGTCCTACCTGAGATTAAGAAAAGAAAGATTGGTATTGAGGAGTTTCGGAAAGCTATGGAGCAACAGCAAATTTATGGTGAAGAAGCCGAAAAGTTTGTCTTAAATTTTGAGTTCATTAGACTTAAAAAACAGAAAGAAATAGATTGGGTTGCGGAATATATAGTTAACGAAGGGTACGACATAACTTCTTATAATCACGAAACTGACGAATTACCAAATCGTTTTATAGAGGTAAAGTCTTACGATGGTAGAACGCCATATTTTTATTGGTCAATAAATGAATATTCTGTTGCAAAACGAAAGCAAGGTGAATATTGGTTATATTTAATAAATCGATCAGAAATGTATAAGAAGGAGTATATACCCATTATGGTACAAAACCCATTCGAAACAGTATTAAAGGACGACGAAATTTGGAGTAAACGAATTGAAAAATACAAGATTGAATTTATAAACTACAAAATTGAAAAGAAATCGATATTAGTAAAGGGAGACGATTAACTAAGGAAAGGCTATTCTCGACCGCTCAGCGGCCCTATCCGCTCAAACTGACACCTAAGCCGTTTAAGCTTTATATAACAAAAATTCCCTTCAATTTCTTAAAAGGGATTGAGCAGAGGAGGAGGGATTCCCCACGGGGTTCTGTGAAGAACCCCTGGTGCCTCGCGGTACAACAGTTTTCAAATAATATTATTCTCCTTCGGCCAAATTCTTTCTTCTAAGGTTTTAAAAACATCTCACGTTGAAACGCATCTGACTTCGTTTTAGAGTCGTAGATATTCTGTCAGTTCGAGCGTAGTCGAGAACAGCCTCGTCGCACGGTTTTCGACAAGCTCAAACTGACATCTAAAACGTTAAAGCTTAAGCTTTATACAACAAAAATCCCCTTCAATTTCTTGAAGGGGATTCAGCAGAGGAGGAGGGATTCGAACCCCCGGTACCTCGCGGTACAACAGTTTTCAAGACTGCCGCATTCGACCACTCTGCCACTCCTCTGTCTTGGTCTTTTATCAAATCGGAGTGCAAAAATACGAGTACATTTGCCATTTGTCAAGCATTCTGCAATATAAATTTTCAATTTCTTTATCTCTTTTTTTATTGCGGATAAAAAAACACAAAGTTCGCATTGAAACTCAATTTGTATTTTACACGAATATCTACTCGATATCTTTGAAATAAGCTCCGTTAGAAGTATTCAGTAATTCGTCAAACGGAATATCCTCTTGTTTTATAAAACCTTTATCAGGAAGTTTTCCATCGGCTACCATTTCTACTACGGCGGCAATAGATGCGGCGGTTGTCCAGGATATTGCCCGCCAACTAACTCCGTCAAGTTCAATTGGTGTGTAGGCACGGTAAAACTCTTCCCGTTTTATCCGACCTTTTATCCAGCCTTCCACCACAGCGTAAACATACACCACATCTTCCTGCACGGGCGGCTTTGCTTGGGTCAGTATTTCTTCTAATTGCTCCCGTCGGTTTTTCATGATTAGTTCGTAAATCAAAAAACGCATCAGCTGAGCGTGACCAGGGTATCGCATCGTTTTGTAGTTCAGCGTATCCACTTTTCCCTCGAAGGTTTCGCACATGGTTCCCAAACCGCCCGAAGTACTGAACGCTTCGAACTGCTCACCACCAATGTATATTTTCTCAATACCATCAAGTGCCGAAACCATTTTACGTTCACCGTTTTGAATAACTTCGCAATCATTGATGTATTCGTTTATCACTCCGGCGGGTGACCACGTAAAAGAGTAACCCAACTGTCCGTTTGGAAACTGGGGCAACGCCCCCACCCTAAGTTCAATATCTCGTAATTTATCAAAACGCTTGGTCAGATCCGAACCCACGATTCCGATGAAACCAGGAGCAAGTCCACACTGCGGTGCCATAACCGCTGTAGATGTTTCCGCCATTTTACGAATAGCATTCGTGGTGGGTACGTCTTCCGTAAGGTCAAAATAATGGATACCTTCTTTGTGGCAAATTTCGGCAATGGGCAGGTTGAGATCATACGGCATACACGAAACCACGGCTTCGTATTTAGGTAACTCCGATTGGAGAAATTCTATGTTTGTTACATCACCTTTGATGGTGGGAATTGGCAAATCGAATGTGTAATGCGGGTCATTTTTGTCTAACCCAACCACGTCAAATCTTTTGTTCAGTAAAACGCCGACTAATGAGCCAACCTTTCCCATTCCGATTACTAGTATTTTCATGTTGTATATGTTTGATGTACTCGTTTTTACAAGTTAAACAAATCTATTATTTTTTAGGCTGATTGCACGAATAAGTAATGTTGTATGTTAAATTTAAAAGTTAATTTACGTACCACCTACACACTGCATGATCAATTATAACTTCTTTGAATTGTCAAACGGCTTAAAAGTATATGTTCACGAAGACCACTCCACTCCTATGGCGGCGGTAAATATTTTATATAACGTCGGATCCCGGGATGAAGACGAGAGCAAAACGGGTTTTGCCCATCTATTTGAGCATTTGATGTTTGGAGGTTCGGAAAATATTAAATCTTACGACGAACCTTTACAAAAGGTAGGCGGCGAGAATAACGCATTCACTTCTCCTGATATTACGAATTACTACGTTACACTTCCGGCAACAAATATCGAAACTGCTTTTTGGTTAGAATCTGACCGTATGAAAAGTCTCTCCTTTGATCCGAAAGTTTTAGAAGTGCAACGAAAAGTAGTTATTGAAGAATTTAAACAACGGTATTTGAATCAGCCTTACGGCGATGTCTGGCTGAAGCTCCGTCCGCTCGCGTACGAAAATCATCCTTACAAATGGGCAACAATTGGTAAAGAGATCAGTCATATTGAAGATGCGACGTTAGAAGATGTAAAAGATTTTTTCTTCAAATATTATTTACCAAATAATGCGGTAATGGTAGTGGCGGGGAACGTTTCAACAACTGATATTGAAAAGCTCAGCAATAAATGGTTTGGTGATATTCCGGCGGGAAAACCTTACAACCGCAATTTACCCAAAGAGCCCAAACAAGTGAGAAGCCGCGAGCTACACACCGAAGCTGATGTGCCGCTTGATGCTTTATACAAAACTTACCATATTCCCGGCCGATACGAAACCGGGTATTTTGAAGCAGATTTATTAAGTGATATACTCGGTCACGGTAAATCATCGCGGTTATACAGTAAGCTTGTTATTCAGAAACAGATTTTTAGCAGTATCTCTGCTTACGTTACGGGTTCGCTGGAACCAGGCTTATTAGTCATTAACGGAAACTTGAATAAAGGCGTTTCGTTGGAAGAAGCCGATGAAGCTATAGTTGAAATTATTGAAGAACTTCGTTCCCAGTCTTTTGGTGAAACTGAATTGACGAAAGTCAAAAATCAATCAGAAACAACGATGGTGTTTTCCGAGATCGAGTTACTTAATCGTGCAATGAGTATTGCCTTTGCCGCTAACGCCGGAAATGCCGAATGGTGTAATCAGGACATTGATAAACTGAGAGCTGTTACAACTAAGTCAATGTTTGATTCGGCTCAAGAAATTCTTACAGCCACAAATTGCTCAACGCTTTTTTACAAGGCAGTTTAAATATCCGGAAATCAACTCAAAATATGAAACGACCCTTCCTTTTAATTCCCGTATTACTTCTTGCCACCTATATGAGCCAAGCCCAATCTGGTAAAACACTTTCTACATCCGATTATCAAAAAGCTGTCAATATGCTGGATGACAATTTGGATAAATACATCGATAATGATATTCACCCCCGCTGGACATCAGACGGTCGCGTATTGTACGCTTCGAAAGTAAACGGAGCGGAGACTTACAAACTCTTTAATCCCGACACGAAGAAATTTGTCACGGCTGCTACATCTGCCGAGTTATATAGCAAAGGCTCGATTCCTACTGAGGAAAGTAAACCTTACAATCGAAACGAAATCACTTCTCCCGACGGAAAACACGTTGCGTTCATCAAGGATTGGAACTTATGGACTCGTGAAATTTCGACTGGAAAAGAAAAGGCTTTGACAACAGACGGCATTAAAGATTTTGGTTACGCAACCGATAACGCCGGATGGAAACACAGCGACCGTCCGATTCTCAGTTGGTCGCCTGATTCTAAAAAAATCTCGACGTTCCAGCAAGATCAACGCCACGTGAAAAATATGTACTTGGTAAAAACCACGGTTGGTGCTCCCGAACTACAATCCTGGAAATACCCACTGCCAGGTGACGAAGATATAATTCGGATTCATCGCGTAATTATTGATGTAAACGCAACACCCAAAATTACTCGGCTAAAAATGGCACCCGACGCTCGTCGCGGAACGCTTTGCGATGATATTTCGTGCGAAGGCGGTTTTGACGATAATGTCTGGAGTACTGATTCTAAGAAATTAGTATTTGTTTCCACTTCACGTGACCACAAAGAAGCAAACGTGCGAATGGCGAATACTGAAACCGGAGAAGTCAACGATATTTTTGAAGAAAAAGTAGACACGCAATTTGAATCAGGTCAAGGAGCTATCAACTGGAATTATTTTTCTGAAACCAACGAGATTATCTGGTATTCAGAGCGAAGTGATTGGGGCCATCTATATATGTACGATGCTACTACGGGTAAGTTAACAAACAAAATCACTACGGGAGATTATGTCGTCCTCAAAGTAATTCATACAGATACCAAAAACCGAACCCTTTATTTCATGGGTGCCGGAAAAGAAGGTAACAACCCGTATTTTGAATATTTATACCGAGTAGATTTTAACGGTAAAAACTTACAGCTGCTCACTCCCGCCACGGGAAATCATTCGCCCAGATTATCACCTGATAAAAAGTACTTTATCGATTCTTATTCACAACCCGATGTCCCGCCGGTACACGAAGTGCGGGATATGAACGGAAAACTAATTACTGAGTTAGAAAAAACGAATGTTTCCCGTTTAAAAGCAACCGGATGGCAACCAACAACTTCATTCACCGTAAAATCAGCCGATAACCGTTGGGATTTATACGGACTGATGTACACACCGACTAATTTGGATAAAACCAAAAAATATCCGGTGGTAATTTACATCTATCCCGGACCGCAAGGCGGAAGCGTAGGTTCGTGGAATTTTTACGCCGGTAGAAGAGACAACCAAGCTCTTGCAGAATTAGGCTTTGTAGTTATAGTACTTGAAGGAAGCTGTAACCCCGGCCGTTCAAAATCTTTTCACGATGCTTGTTACGGAGATATGGCAGCCAACACATTACCTGATCAGATTTCGGGTCTAAAGCAATTGAAACAAAAACACGATTATTTGGATTTAGACCGGGTTGGAATTTGGGGACACTCAGGTGGTGGATTTGCAACCGCCGCTGCTATGTTCAAATACCCTGATTTCTTTAAAGTAGGTATTGCCGAATCAGGAAACCATGAGAACAGAAATTACGAGGATGATTGGGGCGAGCGTTACAATGGTCTCGAAGAAGTAAGCGAAGCCGGAATATCTAATTACGAGCAACAAGCAAATCAAACTTTTGCAAAAGATCTAAAAGGCAAATTAATGCTCATTCATGGCGGGTTGGACGACAACGTTCCTCCTTATAATACGTACCTCGTAGTTGACGAATTGATAAAAAATAACAAAGACTTTGACTTAATTATTCTTCCAAACGCCCGTCACGGTTACGGTAACGACCGTAATTATATTATGCGGCGGCGGTGGGATTATTTTGTCCAACACTTGATGAGTGCTACCCCACCAAAAGAGTTTAAAATCGAAAATTGACAAAATGAAAACCCTCCAACATTAATTTTCGGAGGGTTTTTCGTGTAACCTTTACTATTATTTAGTAAACGGATTATTCTTCTTTTCGTAGCCGATTGTTGTAGGCTCCATGTGTCCAGCGTACACGATATACTCATCTGGCAAAGTATAAAATTTTGTTTTTATACTGTTAATTAATTCTTCATGACTGCAAAGCGGAAAGTCAGTTCTGCCAACGCTTCCTTTGAAAAGGCAATCTCCTCCAATTACGTACTTATCGAACGTATTTATAAACGCAATATGACCAGGAGCGTGACCGGGAACATGAATAATTTCGAGAGTCGTGTTTCCGAACTTAAACTGTTCCCCTTCTTTCAAAAATTCGTCAGCTTCTACAGGTTCGTACCCGGGTATCCCCCATGTTTTACATCGTATTTCCACATCAGCTAAAACCGGCAAATCAGCTTTGTGCATGTACATTTTCACCGCAAATTTACGCTTAACATAGGCACTGCCGAATACATGATCCAGGTGCGTGTGAGTTTGCAACAGAGCCTTAACTATTAGTTTATTGTCTTCCACATACTTTGCCAACTCTTCTTTTTCGTGTTGTGCCAGACAACCTGGGTCCACAATTACAGCTTCACGCGTATCATCATATAAGATATATGTGTTTTCCTGAAAAGGAGAGAATATAAAAGAGGTGACTTTTGATAACATATTAGTACATCGATTTGTGTTTGTAAAACAAAGCTACAAAAACTGCGAGACTGTTTGGGTTAATACGTTTGGACTATTAAGTTGTCGTGGTTTCACCCGTGTTAATCTACTAATAATACGATTTCCTCGCACATGACTAAGAGCAATCTAAATTAGCCAGTTTCTAAGTAGCAGATTATCTATTGGTTCGACCAATAAACTATTCTTTTGACTGTACCTTTTGTTTAACTTTATATAAACAAAAAGATAATAGGATTGTTTTTATTGATGGTTGGTTGTCTTTTTAACTACAAAAAATCCCTATGAGCAGTATGAATGGTGTTAGAAACAGTGACAAGTTTCTCTGGATAGAAAAATGGATTCCAATAGTAATAGACGTTGAAGGAGTAGATAATCCTCCTAAGTACGAGGCATCTAACCTTGGAAGGCTAAGAAGTTTTCAAAATAGTAAAGACGGTAAACTAATAAAAGGTTCGGTTATTCAGGGGTATCGCTCATTGAATGTACGCTTACCTAAAGGTAAATCTTTCAACCGCTACGTTCATAAGGTAGTTGCCGAAGGATTTGCAAACCGACCAGACGAAGACCACAAATACGTCATTCACTTAGATTTTGATAAACAAAATAATCACTTTGAAAACCTCAAGTGGGTTACGAAAGAACAGATGATTGACCACAACCGGGTAAATCCTGCGGTTGTTAATAGACGTATACCCAGACATTCCAAAAATTATAAACTTACCGAAACAAAAGTGAGGCTAATTAAGAAAATGCTTAGGAGTAATTCAACACGCTTAAAAATGATTGCCAAGCAATTCGGAATTACACATACACAACTTAATCGGATTAAATCAGGAGAAAACTGGGGTAAGGTTCAGATTGACGAACCTGCCTATCGGGCAAGTGGTAAATCAACATAAAAGGCAGTACCGACGTTAGCTTCGGTATCAAACCAGATATTTCCTCCACCGTGCTCGATACCTCTTTTTGCCAATGCAAGTCCAAGCCCTGAACCACCTACTTTTGTACTAAAATTAGGAATAAATACCTTCTCGTGAATCTCTTCCGGTACGCCCACTCCGTTGTCTCTTACCTCCACAATCGCAAAGCTATCTTCCTCATTTTTATAGGCTGAAATCTCAATCTTTGGTCGTTTATCAATAGATACAGATTGCAATCCGTTGATTATTAAGTTTGTAAGAACTCTACTCATCAACTGTCGATCTCCCCGAACCATTAGTTTAGGCTGCAGAAAATTTAACTGGAAATCAGAGTTTTTATTCGTGGTGTATAAATCAGCCACTTTTTGAATCACCTCTACTAAGTCAAATTCTTCTGACGTTGGAACCGGCATCTTAGCGAATTCAGAAAATGAATTTGCGATTTCACTTATATTATCAATTTGCTCGTTAAGAGAATTCAGTGCCCGCTCAATACGTTGTTTCGATTTCGGATTATCCACCGGGAGAGTTCTTTGCAACTGCTGAATAGATAGCTTCATTGGAGTTAACGGGTTCTTAATCTCATGAGCTACTTGTTTTGCCATCTCACGCCACGCTGTTTGCTTTTCACTGTTTGATAATGCGATTTTACTTTCTTCAAGTTTCTCCAACATACGATTATAAGCACGTACCAGTACGCCCATCTCGTCATTTGTTTCTTTGAGAAGAAGCGGTTCGTCTAATTTATCCAGGTTTGTCTTACGTAAATGCCTCGTAACAGTTCTGATTGGATTAGTCAACTGACGGGAAACGAAGAATGCGGCAATCAACAAAAAGATAAACAGAAATATGAAAATATTAAGGATTGACGAAATTACCGTTGTGAGGTGCCTATTTAATACAAGTCCAGAACCTACGTGCGGAACTCCGATTACTAGTTTTTGATTGTTCAATATTGGATAGATTCCGACATAAGACGACAAGTGAATCTCTCCGTACGATTCGTCTTCTAATAATACTTGCCGCTCGTTCTTTTCAATTAACTCCGTGAAAGCTTTTGAATTCAAATAAGCGGGAAGAGTTTCAAAACCTTGATTAGCAACGTATTCTTGTTTACCATTTTCGTTGTAAATACTAAACCCAGCTTTAGAATTCTGAGCCAAACCATTTAATTCCTGTTCGAAATAAGCTTTACTCATTTTACCAGAAAAGAAATCGGCGGCCACGAGTTGAACCGTTGAAGCCAGACTAGCAGTATTTTCCTTAAATCCGTTTTCCTGATTTCTTCTTAGTGTAGTACCAACCACACTAATAGCAATAATCAAAATGAGCAAGAGTGGTAACAGAAAGGCAGTATTCAGGTACAACTGAATACGCGTCGTAAAATTCATTTGTGAACGCTTGCTGTACCCGTGTCGGAAACCATAGATGATTAGAATGAACGATATTACAAATACTGAAATCAGGAAAAGAAATGAGAGGTTTGCCCAGTCGTTTAAAAAATTATCATCTGGCAAAGAGACTATCAGCATCCGGCCATCAGTGTTTTTTACACCATAGTGCCGAAAGCCTTCTTCAACCACCCCAACGGTTAGAAGTTCATCGCTTTTATTAAGATTACTATTCCATTTGTCTATATAGTTAAATGTTCCTTCAGAATCTACCAAGTTATTTTCACTATCAAAAAGTCCGAAGCTGTAATCATTCACTTCGCTTTTTGCAAAAACAGAAACTACTTGAAATCCATTGAAATTTTTCAGGTTATGAGTCAATAAAAGATAATCGAACTCAACGAGTACAGTTCCTAAAATAGTCCCATCCTCTTCTTTTATATTGGCCTCCCCGTAAAATAGAACATTTCCGTCAGGATTGACCATTTTATAGATTCTGGATTTAGGCATGGAAACTCCATCCAACTCAAAGTCATTCTTCCACGCCGCAAATGATTTACTATCAGGCAATATATCTAAGTTGATTCCTATTGGATCAAAAACATATACTCCTGATTGATAACCATTTATTAAATCGGCGAGGTGATTATCTTTAACTTGTCGTGTCACTCTTTCCCAAGCCAGCGTTTGCTGAACAATGGCAGCTCTTATGCTTTCGTCCGCTTCGATATCGGCTATTTTTTTAGCAATTAGTTTTTCAAAAATAAGATCGTTGTTTGAAAATATCGAGCGACTAACTTCCTGCACATCGTTACGTTTTTTCAAATCAAAGTATTGGTGCAATACAACTGTGCCTAATGCTGCAAATAGAAATGCTGACAGGAAAAAGTAAAGTGAAGTCTTAAAACGTAAAACGTAAAAACTTCGGGAAAGCTGAAAGTAATATACGAGTAAGAAATAAAGACCGACTAAGAGATAAATCCAATTTAAATCATTGGCTATGGCAAGAAGTATGAAACTCAAAATAAAGCCATAAAGCCAATGCAAAAAACCCCCTACTTTCTGCGGAAAAAGTTTTGAAAAAGCATAGATAAGGCTGTGGCTTGCCAAAAAGAATATTGTTGATAGAAGTATAAAATATACAAACAATGCAATTTTCGCCGAATCAAAGTTCGTAGTCAATCCATAGCTGTATTCACCATTTGAGAAGACTAATACACTATTAAGTTCGCTTGTAAGTAAATACGAAATTATGAATACCAGTACTACACAAATTACAGCGAAGAAGCTTCTTGTAAGTTGTTTTGATTTTATGGTGTAGTAATATGCGGTAGAGCGATAAAAATAGGAAGCTAAAAAGCCAACTAAAATTACCACGATGAGGCTGTTGATAAGCCGGTCACCCAATGAAATATCCCAAGGGTTTCCTGTCAAATACGTAGGATTAAAACCAGAAGGTTGAAATTTAATCAGTGAAATATTATTCACCAAAAGCAACCACCTTGCAAATAATAGAAAAGACGCAATCACTAAGAACGCCCGTCCGAAGTTATGTTCTTTAATGTATTCGCCCGCTTGAATCGTACATAGGATGCAAAGAAAAAAGAAAGATAGACCAAGTAATTTCAGCGTATTATCCGGGAGCGAAGATTGCAGAGTACCATTAATTTCAGGTGCTTTTAGATAAAATATAATATCATCTTCCAAGCTAACTATTGCTTTATACTTATCACCGATTAGCTTGCTACTTATGTTTTCCGGTAAAATCTCTGTTATTAATCGTTTACTACTACTTGAATTGGCATTGCTACGCTTACAGATTGGGATGAGACTTACGCATATGTAATCAGAACTTCCCAACTGACTCCGTATAATCAAAAACTTACCAGCTTCCGCAGTTAATATCCCAGCCTTCCCTACTTCCTCGATTTGTGCAAACTCAGGAACAAAGAAATTATCAGACCAAAACTTAATGTTGCCATCTTTAAAAATATAATACGGATATGAAGAAGAAGGTAAATCATCGCGGCTTAGTTCACCGTCTGAAACAGGCACTGAAAGACCAATAGGTTCTAAATCAGATCGTACGGTTCTGATACTCTCAGTGATCTGATCTTGTACATTCTGATGATAATATTCGTCAGCAACACCCGGAGCTTCCCGTTCAAACAAATAATAATAACCCGCAGTTATTATTAAAAATAGCAGGGTTAACGCGAAAGATATAAGTTTAATGGTTTTTAACACCACAGATAGGGGCTTTCTTAGCTGATTAATTATAATCATACCCAACGAAAATTCATGCCAAACACTACGTTTTGCGAATAGTATAACCAGGTCCCTGTTCTGTTAACTGGTAATCTACTTCGATTCCGATTAGATACATAAGATGCCTTTTATCAATCAGTACCTCTACCCCTTCTATTTCGAAGGACTCATCTTCAGGTGTAGGTTTATCAAACCCTAATAAATATGCAGCCGAACACGCTCCACCCTTCAAACCAACTCGTAAAGCATAGCCCGCCGGAATTTGCGGCGACCGCAACGTAGCATTAATCTCTTTTTTTGCGTTTTCGGTAATCTTTACCATAAATTTGAATTTTGAAAACATAATTTTCACGAATTTAATGTGAAAATAGTATCCCCCTGAGAAAACAATAAATAAATGGAATTAATTACCGATCTACTTAAAATACTTATACCTGCATCATTAGTGCTATATGGAATGTATCTGACCGTTCAGTCTTTTATTTTACGACAATTGCGGGAGAAAGAACTTGACGTTAAATTAAAGTTAAACGAACAAACACTCCCATTACAGCTTCAGGCTTACGAACGGCTCATTTTATTTTTAGAACGCATTACGCCTGACCAATTACTCCTACGTGTTCAGCCCCACAGTATACAGGTAGCAGACTTTTTGCAACTGTTGCTTTCTGAAATACGAGTGGAGTATAACCATAATCTTGCTCAACAACTGTACGTTTCACACGAAAACTGGCAGAAGCTGACTAAAGCAAAAGACGGTTTAGTCGCAA
Source organism: Spirosomataceae bacterium (assembly GCA_047630355.1). Lineage (GTDB taxonomy): Bacteria > Bacteroidota > Bacteroidia > Cytophagales > Spirosomataceae > JANQUM01. The sequence continues at coordinate 20,050 of JBLHXN010000008.1, forward strand.
TGGTTCAACAAGCAGCTACCGAAGTTCCACAGGATGTGGCGGCGATTGAGTTATCAAAAAAGGTAATGGAAAAATCTTTATCAGACCATGATACCGCAATTTTGGAAGCGATAATCGCATTAAAAGAAGAAGCTCAACAGCTATTCAAATAACCTTTTACACCTTTTATCAAATTGAAATCCCTTCCTTCATTATTTACCGGCAACGGAACACTATTTTTAGTCTAATTGGACAAACAAAACAATCAAACTATGTCAGTAAATAATAAACACCTCGCAACTTTTATTTTAGGAGCCGCCGCCGGAGTAGCATTACACAAATATGCAAAGACCGACGAAGGCAAAGAACTCGTTGATCAAATCAAGTCAAAGGGAAATGAGCTTAGAAATGATGCAGAGTCAAGCATTTCTAAAGCACCAGAATACTTCGAAAGTTTAAAAACGGAAGCATCAAGTTCAATGAATGAATTACTTGCTAAAATAAAGGAAAAGTTTCCCGAAGCTGAACATATCATCGCTGATTTATTCAATAAGAAAACTGAGAATACAAATATTGACGAAGATACCAAAACGTCATAAGTACACTCGAAATCAGTCTTTAACAAAAAAGCCCACAATTAATTTGTGGGCTTTTTTGTTAAAGACTGCACCAGAAACTCCGATGTCTTTAACTTTAATTATCTAATTTCTGCAAACAAGCCTTCACTCACTCCGACATCAGCAAGCGAGTTCCCCGTTTTGGGCTCTCCCATATCCAGTATTACCGGACCGAACTTATGTAAGTTTGGTAATTTCACGCCCGTTGACTTAGTTTCCCAATCTTCCCAAGTAGCCTCTACTCCGCCAATTGGTATAATAGAAACCCACATTCGGTAATGCGTTGGTAAACCACTTTCATCTAAAAACCATTGGTAAGAATCTCCAGGAGTAACGCCACCTGATGTGTACGAAACTAATAAAGATTCACCTTCACCTTCCGATGCTGCAACCGATTGAAGAATTACTCCTTCCTCTTTAATTTTGAAAGGAGCTATAAGCCAAAAAGAGTCATTACAAAAGTAAGCGTAAGCCATACCAAGTAATTCTCCCCGTTTATCACCAATATGTTCTGCATCCCCTTCGTAAGCCGTACCTTTTCCCCATTCATTGAGATTCAACAAGACTCTTTTATCATCCCACGTAACTTCCACTAAATTATTTTCTTTGTCCCAGACGTAATCGTGAACTCCTTTAAATGTCCATTTTACAACATTGGTAGAATCCCAAGCAACTTTGTTTACAGCACCGAGCATTTTTTCAGCCAAAGCGTCCGCTGCCTGACCACCCTCACCTTCCGGCAGAGGTTTGTTCAATGTAAAATATAAGACTCCTAATCCAGCTACTATAATTACAACAATAATCAATAGTACACGTAAGACAATTTTCATAAATTAAGTAGTTGATTTAAAATAAAAAAAGCGACACGCTTTTGGCGTATCGCTTCAATGACCTAATCGAAAATATGATTAGTAACGACGCTGGAATCCACCACCACCGCCACCAGAACGTTCTCTACGAGGCTCGGCTTCTTTGACTACAATAGTACGACCGTCAAGCTCAGTACCATTCAAAGAATCGATAGCGTTCTTAGCTTCGTCATCATTTTCCATTTCAACAAAACCAAATCCTTTCGAACGGCCTGTTTCACGATCAATAATAATTTTAGCTGAGTCTACTGTTCCGAACTCTTCAAAAGCTGTACGCAGTTCGTAATCTTGCGTATTGTAATCTAATTTTGCAACAAAAATATTCATAAAAAATAAAATAAAAATAAAAAAATAAGTGCACTAAGTTGCCCAAACGAAACCGAGCGAGCACTCTAATACATTGTTTAACGTGTCAAATATATGTATAATAATAACATTATGCTATTTCTGAGTTTTTTTTATTCAAAATAGCGGGTAAAATCATGTATATTTCACTTAACTCTATTAGTTTTCAGCAAGAGAGCTTCATTTAATAACAAAATCTAATCTTTTACTCTATGTTTATTTTCGACGCTCACCTCGACCTTTCCATGAATGCCCTCGAATGGAACCGGGACTTGAGCCAACCTCTTGACGTAATCCGGCAACTTGAACAAAATTTGACCGACAAACCCGACCGTGGTAAGGGAACGGTTTCTTTCGAAGAAATGCGGCGGGGAAACATCGGGCTTTGCGTAGCTACGCAAATTGCCCGTTATGTAAAATCTCCAAATCCACTTCCTGGCTGGAACTCGCAGGCTCAGGCGTGGGCACAAACTCAGGGACAACTGGCATGGTACAAAGCAATGGAGCAAGCGGGTGAGCTTACCCAAATTCGAACCTCCGCCGAATTAACAAATCACGTAAATAAATGGCAAAATAAATCCGATGATGAGCATTTACCCATTGGGTATATTTTAAGTCTCGAAGGAGCAGACTCTATAATTGACTTGTCTTATCTTGACCTTGCTCACGAAAACGGTTTGCGAGCTTTAGGTCCCGCTCACTATGGTCCGGGAGTTTTTGCCTTTGGAACAGACTCAATTGGGAAGTTTCCGCAGAAAGGTTTGGAGTTACTCGATAAAATGGACGAATTAGAAATGATTCTTGACGTAACGCATTTAAGTGATGAATGTATGGAACAAGCATTCGAACGTTACACAGGTCCGGTCTGGGCAAGTCATCACCTTACCCGAGCAATTACGCCGCATAACCGTCAGCTTCCTGATAAATTCATTAAAGAGGTAATTCAACATAAAGGTTTTATTGGAATGGCATTCGATGCTTGGATGATTGTACCTGATTGGAAACGCGGCGTTAGTACGCCGAAGAGCATGGAAGTGACGATTGTTAAAATACTCGATCACCTTGACCATGTTTGTCAACTTGCAGGAAACACGAATCACGTCGGAATCGGCTCAGATTTAGACGGCGGATTTGGGCAAGAACAATGTCCGTACGATGTTGAGACAATAGCTGACTTACAGAAAATACCCGATCTCCTCCGTAAACGGGGGTACTCCGAAACTGACATCGAAAACATCATGTGGCGAAATGGTGTAAGGTTTTTAGAACAGGCACTACCTTGATGCTTTCAATTGTAGGATTTAAAAGATAGCTCGTTGGCATTCAAAAGTTTCCTTAAACCGATTATCGATTGCAATAATACTGCTATAGTTTTATCTAAATAGGTTCAGGAGAAACGGTCAATGAAAAATCAATCTATTTGCTATTTATAGTTGCCTTAAACACAACGCTTTTAAGTTGTAACCGTGACGAAGTACAAGCCGAAAACTCTTTGGACAATTTCTTCCGTAATTACTTCAGCCGAAGAATATAACGGTGGCACTTTCAGCTCAGGCAATAATTTCACCGAAGCGGGTCAGTCAGACACTTTGAATAAAACTCGTTGGACTATAATTTTGAAGCTAATAATGAGTTTTATGCCGGAAATGAACCGTGGACAATGAAGACCGAGAAAGTAAACGCAGGATTTACGCGGACAACTCAACATACGTTGACCATTCAAAACCAGTTTGTCTTTGATGTAATGTTTGAAGACGGAACGAAAAACTCCGAAAGAAATGCCAAATTAATGACACTTGCAAAAACGCAACCGTTGATCAACCATTTGCTCTTACAATAACTTTGAAGAAAAACTAAATTTGTGTAATCCATGATTATCCGGAAAGCTTATAATATCTGGGCGGATCAGTACGATACGAACCAGAACAAAACGCGTGATTTAGACAAGAAAGTGACCGAAGAAGTTCTGAAGAAGCACAGATTTTCAAACGTAATCGAGTTAGGTTGTGGCACTGGTAAAAACACCGAATTTCTACTCACAAAAGCCCAGAGCGTAATTGGTATTGACTTTTCGGAGGAAATGCTGGCGAAGGCAAAGACCAAGTTTGAAAATAGTAACGTCGTTTTTCAACGGAGCGACTTAACCATTGACTGGAATTTACCCAATGCCTCCGCCGATTTAATAACATGCAGCCTTGTTTTAGAACACATCGAAGATCTGACCTTTGTTTTCAAACAAGCGTTTCAGAAACTAAAAGATGGCGGACTATTCTTCGTTAGCGAACTGCACCCCTTTAAGCAATACGCCGGAAGCAAAGCTCGTTTTGAAACCAAAAACGGTACGCACGAGCTCGAAACTTACGTTCATCATATTTCAGATTTTCTGAATGCTGCCAAAGACAGCGAATTCCAACTGAAAAAAATCAACGAATGGTTTGACGAGTCAAATAGTTCAAAGCTTCCACGTTTGATTTCCTTTGTATTTCGCAAATAAAGAATCCCGCAAGTAAGTCAACTTGCGGGATTCTTGTTTACTGTACTTCGTAATCTTATTATCAGTTACTTTCCTTTATTGATAGTTCCTTGCTGTACACCGCTCTTACGTTTCTGGAATTCTAAGAACCGTCCGAGTTCTTCAATCGGAATTCTTTTACCAACAATTCGTTTCTGAGAATCCAATACATAAGTAGTTGGGGTGGAGTAGACGTCAAAAGCATTGCGGAAGTAATAGTTACCCTTGGCATCCCACGCATTTATCAAATCTCCAGTTTTGTATTCATCGATGAACTTTTTCATTTTCTCGGGTTCATAATCGGTACTGATATTAAATACTTCAATGCCCTGATCTTTATATTCGTTGTAGAATTTCACCAATTCTGGAGCGGAGTCTTTACAATGTCCACAGTCAGGAGAGTAAAAAACCACTACCGTATATGCACCATTACCGTTAGCAACTTTTTGTTCTTTGCCGGCCAAATCATACACCGTTAGTTCAGGAAATACTTTTCCGGTTTGTAAAGGTTTCAGAATATTTACCCGCTCCTGAAATTTCGCCCGTTGTGTAGAGTCAAGCCAATCTGCATCTTTCAGGTAATAGTTTTCCGCTAAATGAATAAATACGGCGTCAAGTCCTACAATTTCAGTCGTTTCGTATTTATTGGTCGTCCACCACAAAACGTACCGATAAACTTCATTATTTTCTTTAGATAATTTCAACACCCGGTCGCAGTCATTAATAACCGAGTCAGCTACCTGATAAACCAAATCCTTAAAGTACTTATCCAGTCGGGTCTGTATAAAAGGAGTACGCAGCAAACGATCATCACTAAAATCTAAATTATCGAAGAAATGAGCTTTGTAATGCTTGAACAAATACGTCGAATCTTTTTTACCACTCGGTAACGTCGGAATTTCTGCTTCGGTAGGAAGTACTGGATCAATGTTCGCGTTGATAACCTTAGCAGCAAGCGTGCCTTCGTTATCCGTAACCGTCTTCGCCATAAATACATTTACTTCTTTCTGCAAGTTTTGCATTTTTTGCTGCATCAACTGCTTCGAGACGCCGTCATTCTTAATTCCTGCTTCGGCTTGAATTATCCGGGCTTCCTCGCTCTTACTTTTTAAAAATCGACGGTGATTAAAAAGTATATCATTATCCGGCGAATTCGTAAATTTAACCGAACCAACGTAATCAGCAGTATCCGCTTCAATTGTCATGAATTGTTCGGCGGGTTTACCCGTCACCACAAAATCATAAAACTTACTCGGCGAATAGACAATTAGGTAAAGTCCTCCTTTAAGCGGTTGTTCACCACTGAAAGTGATTACACCATTTTGTGCCACGGCAGAATCTACCTTTATGTATTGATTATTTCCGAAATAGTGAGCCAGATTTATTTTGCCTTGAGTAGCGACGTCAACGGGCATTTTTACGGTAATTTCGTAAGCTTTTTCCTGAGCCACTAATCCGGTAAGTAAAAAGCTGAACATGGTCAGCAGAGCTAATTTTTGTTTCATACGAGCTATGTAATGCGTTTGATTGCAAATCTACTAAAAAACGCTTATTGTTACCATTTATTAAAAAATCTACTATGTTTTTCATTCTCTCGAAATTCTTCGCATTTTTATTCAAACCAACTGGTTTAATCTTCATCGGGTTATTTTCAATATGGCTGAACCGACATAAAAAGCACGTATCGAAATACATTATTGCTACAGCTCTGCTTTTTTACGTTTTTTCTAACGAATTCATAGTCAATGAATTATACCTAAATTACGAAACGCCGACGATTTCTCGCTCTGAAATACCTCCGCATGATGTCGGAATAGTGTTGACAGGCGGATTGATGAACGAAGAAAAGGCACCCGTAGAAAATCTCTTCTTAGGTTCGCACGCTGATCGCTTCGCTCAGGCGTTGCTTTTATATAAAGAGAATAAAATCCACAAAATTCTCATCAGCGGCGGTGATCTAAAATTAATTAGCCGCCCCGTCAAACCAGAAGGCAAATTAGCGGCAGAATTTCTTATAAAGTGCGGCGTAAACGCTTCCGATATTATTTTAGAAAGTGAATCGGTGAATACTTACGAGAACGCAAAATTTACCGCGGAACTATTAAAACTCAACTATCCAAACCAGCAATTTCTGTTGATTTCTTCGGCGAGTCATCTACCACGAGCCATCGCTTGTTTTAAGAAGCAAAATGTATCTATAACACCTTTTGGAGCAGATTATGCTTCAAAAAAACGAAAGTTTATATTGATCAACTTTATTCCCAGCGTGCATGCTTTTGTAAATGCCCAGGCACTCGTTCACGAGTGGATTGGCTTTCTGAGCTATAAATTAATGGGCTATTGCTGAGACGGTAAGCTTTGTAAAATAACACCTTTCTTTTTTACGATTAATTGCATTGCTTCTCCGCAACGTAACGGCCAATTATCGTTTGTATGACCAACCGGAAAATCGTAAGCTACCGGATAATCTTTTTGCGAAACATATTCTTCGATAATTTCGTAGGCTGTTTTACCAAACGGTTCGTCGTTTTCTTTCACGTCGCTGAATTGTCCGACAATCAGTCCCGCTAAATTCGATAACTTTCCCGCTCTTTTAAGCTGTACCATCAAACGATCTAAATTATACAAGTACTCTCCGACGTCTTCTATGAATAAGATTTTTTCGACAAAGTCAAGTTCCGAAGAAGTGCCGATCCCATGAGCAAGCAAAGCCAAATTACCTCCAACGACTTGTCCAATCCCCTCCCCCAACCTGTTTAATTTATACGTACTGTGATTATATTTCACATTTTTACCGAATAAAATGCCTTGTAAACATTCGTCAGATTTCGCGTCCCAAAACATCGTCTTTGGCATTGGTCCATGAATGCTCTGAAAACCGAGATTTTGTATTTTACCGTGAACCGCCGTAATATCTGAAAAGCCAACTATCCATTTCGGGTGGCTCACAAAGCTGGCGAAGTTCACTTGGTCAATTATCCGTGAACTACCGTAACCGCCCCGTGCTGAAAAGATTGCCCTGACGTTTTTGTCGTCAAGCATTTCCTGAAAATCCCGTAATCGAATTTCGTTTGTTCCCGCAAAGTCAAAATCACTCGCCCCGACAGATTCTCCAATAATTACATTTAACCCCCAACTTTCTATTTCCTCAACGGCAGCCTCAATACTTTTGCGTTCGAGTTTAGATGCCATCGCTACTATTGCAACGGTATCTCCTTTTTTGAGATAAGGGGGAGCAATTAAAGATTCTACGGCTGATGACATTTGGATAAGTTTTAAGAATTGTTGAGCGGCATTGGTTCGTAGTTCCCTACTTTAGAAAGATCAATTACGTATTCATGATGATTGTTTGACATCATGGTCGTAAATTTTACTCCCCAGGCTAATTCGTCGTACATATATGACCTCCGAACGTGAATCGGGTCAGCGTAAGTATCGTTTGTTCCTTCTACCGCAATGAGTATTTCAGCGTCAGAAGCCGCTAGGCTTTCGGCAGTTTCGCCATGCATGGGGCTTTCATCGGTTATTGGATGAACGACTGTCCAGCCCATCGGGAAAAACTTAACGGTGGAACGTTCCAGTTCAAGTCCGTAATATTTCCGGATTATTCCGGATTTGTGTTGTTCATTTCTCGAAAATATTACGTCAACTTTTAAGTTGATTAACTGATTACTTTTGAGGTTTACCATCCGGAACATTAATCCGTTAATATCCAGATACGGAGCAATGACCGCTTCTTGAGAAAAGGAGATACGAGGACGTGGTTTGGCAAAACGTCCGTATAAAAGTCCAGTTATAATCGCGAACATCATCAAACCTAACAATGCTTCAATGGCAGCAACAGAACTTGTTAATCCGCCCGATGGGCTGATATGACCGTACCCGACGGTAGTAAGCGTTTGGCTACTAAAAAAGAACGCACTCCAGAAAGGGTTTAATTTTTGCGATTGAATATCAACGCCATTCAGGTTTTCAATTCCAATACCAAAATAGGCAAATGCAAAAGCGAGGTTTACTAAAAAATAGCAGAAGAATATTACAAAAATGAAAACCGCCCAATGCATAGTTATCAAGCGGTGATAGCTGTTGAACCACACCGAGAAGGACTGACCAATGCGTTTGACGTTAAAATCTCCGGTTGACCGAATCATTCGGGTTTGCGTATCGGTAACTTTCGTTCCGAAACCCAAGTCTTGACGCTTTTGTTCTTTCTCTACAAGACTTTCTCCGGTGAATTGTTTTTTTGCCATCGGTAGATTCGTGCTTAGCTAAACACAATTTTTTCTACAACCCCTTTCTCAACTTCGTTATTGATGATCTCAATAATTTTAGTTTGAGCCATGAACAGTTCCTGCCGAAGCGGAGCGGAATCAAGTTTAAGGTAAAGGACTTTGTTGTTTACGTAGATACGCTGGGTATGATTGGCAATGCTGCTACCCATTAATTTCTCCCAATACGCTACGAGGTAGGTTTCGTTGTACTTATTTTTCAGTCTGTACGCTTGCAAAAACGCCTCGAATGCTTCTTTCATCGGGGTGGCTTTTGTAAATCGTGAATGTGGCTGCGGTACGTGCATTTTTGGGCTTTAGCTATGGGCTAAATTATAATATCTATCAATTTAAAAATATAAAAGGGAGAAAGCCGTGCTTTCTCCCTTTTATATAAAAACTTTTTATTTCTTACGCGAAACGGAAGCTTTGTCAAATGTAAGACGAGCACCACCTCCGGCAGAAATAGTAATAGTCTCATCAGTTAAAGAGGCTATTTTACCGTGCATTCCGCTGGTGGTAACTACTTCATCTCCCGTTTGAAGAGCATCTACCATTTTCTTTTGATCTTTTTGTTTTTTCTGTTGCGGACGAATCATGAAAAAATACATGACCACAAACATCCCCACCATCAGGAATATAAAACTGTAATTTCCGGCTCCGCCGGGGACTTGAAGAAGAATCATCTTTTAAATTAAAATTAAGTGAAATATTATTTCTTAAACGTTTTCTTTTTGTGCCGGATTTACCGTTGCGGTAAATTCAATTGGCTCGGAAGGCTCGGCGGTATTAGCAGTAACGGTTACGTACTTTTTGTTGATACCAGGCTTGCCCGTACTATTAAACCGAACGGTAATTTTGTCTGAACGCCCTACTCCTATTAATCCTTCCGGACGTGATGCCACCGTACAGCCACATTGCACCTGCACATCAATAACTTCCAAAGGCACAGAACCCGTATTCGTGAATTCGAAATCGTGTTCTACGATGTCTCCTTCGTTTAGGTTTCCAAAATCATAGGTTTGCTCCTTGAAAGTAATTTCAGCACCTGATTTATCAAGTGAATCATCAGTGATATTTTGTGTTCGGTTACAACCAAATAGAACAAATACATTCAGGAAAACAATGCTAGTCAGTTTTATAATATGCATTACTTATGATTCTTTTTTAGTTTTTATTTCAAACATTAACGCCTCCACTTCCTTCAGAAGCCCTTCGGCTTTAATTCGAGCTTCGTTTACTACCTTACGTCCTTCAGCTTTTGCCTGACTGTCTTCTCCGTTCGCTATTTCGGCAGCTACTTCATCGCCACGTTCAACAAAATCCTTAATGAGGGCCTGAAGCTGATGACGATAATGATTTAATCGGTAACCAAGACGATCGCGGGTAATTTCACCCTTTTCAGGAGCGAACAATAATCCGATAGAAACTCCCGTGGCGATTCCGGCGGCGTATAATATTAAAGAGTTTGTGGATGAGCTCATATTTTCTTTTTTTTAATTTCTTAAAATGGCTATTTGCTTACATAACTGTTGAACGGAAAAATGGGTTCGGAGCTTACTTATTATCAATCATTCCACGACCACTTTTGCGAATGGTCCCTTCCTCAATTAACTTCTTAGATAAAGCATCTAAAACGCCGTTGATAAAAATTCCGCTTTTTTCTGAACTGTAATTCTTGGCAATTTCGATTACTTCGTTGATAGTCACCTTAATCGGAATGCCCGGATAATTGATTAACTCTACCAGACCCAATTTAATCAAAATTAAATCAATTTCAGAGATTCGTTCAACTTCCCAGTTTTTAAGTTTGGGAATCATCAACTCAGTCAATTCTTCTTCGGTAGAAAGTACTTCTGAAAACAACGTTTCCAAAAATTCACGACTTTCATCCCACGTATCATCAAGCCTTTCAATCTTAATTTCACCCGACTCGACGAATGGCTGCAAACTGTGCATTATCATTGCCCGAATCGTTTCGATATCATCAGTCCAATATAAATCTTTTTTTTCAAAATATTCAAATATCGTTTCATGCTTCAAAACGATATTTTTCAACATGTATTTTAACAAAGCTAAATCTTCTTCAGCCGTGTGCGTTGCTTTTTGCGAATAAGCCAAATACCGGTCGTTTTCTTTGATTACTTCACGGTAAAACTTGTTCAGCATCAACGCTTCCACTTCCGTCCATTCGGCATTTCTTCGCAAACGGAGGTTTGTCAACTCATTGCTTTCTTCTAACGCTTTCACAATGACGTTGTCTGACAATCGACTCAGACCAACAAACTTTTTATCATTTTCAGCTCTTTTGCCAAATTCAATAAAAAGCCCTAAAATCTGCAAGTATAAATCGTAAACCAGTTCGGCTTCGTTTATCATTCGACGTTTGACCGACTGACGGTCTTCGCGGTTTCTGTTCATGTAAGAACTTTTTGCCTGCATAACGGCACTTAGAACTTGCCTGTCAGCTTCTACTTCAACTTCTTTGTTTTTTAGAGCAAATGCGGCGGTGAGAAGTTTTATTCCAGCCTCGGCATCAGCTTTTAGTTTGGGTTTGTCCTGAAACTTCATCGAGTTAAGGTCAGGGGCGAAATAGTCAGTCACATAATCTTTAGCGATTTGCAAATTGGCTTTTTCAGCGGTTTTGTAGGCATATAAAGCCTGCATGGCACGGACGCGGATCAATCTTCGATTTAGCATTTCTTATTACAAAGAACTTATTTGGTATATTGCCGCAAAGATACAAAAACCCCTTTCTTTTTTGACCATACAACGAAATGAAAGTTTACTTTTGTGGTAATTTCTCCAGTCAACACAAATCTATGACGGTTATAACAAGACGAATTTACTTTTTTTTACTGTTTTTAGGAGTAAACGCTACCGCTCAAAAAGTCTTCACACCCGGAGAAGTCAGGCAAGACATAAGTTTCCTAAAAAACCGATTTGAAACAATGCACCCAGGCATGAACTATTACGGCGAAGCGGCAGCTTACGATTCTACTTTTCAAAGATTGTACGAGAACGTTCCCGAGCGTATGACTTATCAGGAGATGTTCAGGTATATCTCACCATTAATTACGATGGTGAAGGACGGACATACTTCATATAAATCCAAGAAAAAGAAATACGGAAAAAAACCAAAATTATTGCCGTTGTACATTCATGAAGCAGCAGGGCAGTACTACATCGCTTATAATGCCAGTCCGGATACTACGCTGGTGCGAGGCACTCAGGTTTTTGAGATCAATGACGAGCCGATGCCGCAACTTATCAAAAACCTGCAAAGTATTTACGGTACTGATAACGGAAATCCATCCTCCAAGTCTTACTACGCCACCCGCATTTTTAACACTTTCTACTTTAAATATTACGGCCCCTCTGATTCTTTAAAAGTAAGTTATCAATTACCAGATTCTGCGACGGTGCAAACTCAGTACATTAAATGTCTTGACCGCTCAAAAATAAGTCAGACAATTGCGAAACGTTACAAAAGCTCGCTGCGAAAAAACTTCGATTACAAAGTTGTAGACAGCATAAACCACATCGCAAAACTTGATATTACATCCTTCTCTATGAAAGGAAAGTTTCTGGACATTGGGCAGTGGAAATTTAAACGGCTGCTCAAAAAGCGATTTACCCGCGTGGAGCGAGATAATATTGAGCATTTAATCGTGGATTTTCGGGGCAACGGCGGCGGCTTTATTCCAAATATTACCCGCACCGTGCAGTACTTCACGAAAGAGCCATTTGTATTAATCGACACCGTTTTCTTCAAGAAAAAGGCGTTTAATAAAGTGGCTCCTGCGTACACCATTTTTTCGCCGCTCGTGACCCGCATGCTTTTTAAAAGCTACGACGATACTTTCTTTTACCGTAAACCCAAGAAACCAAAGCTTTACAAACCGATAAAAGAGAATCATTTCGACGGTGAAGTATATTTCCTGATGGACGGTGGAAGCTACTCAGCAACTACGTTCACCATGGCTTTGGCGTACGATATGGGCATCGGGACGTTTATCGGTCAGCCGCCGGGCGGAGCAAATTGGGGAAGCTTTGCTTCAACTTGGAATAATTTTAAACTTCCGAACAGCAAAATAGTGATACACATGCCACTCTTTAAACTTCAGCACAGCTTGCCAAATCAACGCTCAAAATCTTTCGTTCTTACACCCGATTACGAAGTAGATTCCAGCTTTGAGGATTTTATGGAAAGGAAAGATACTGTGCTTGATTTTACATTAGATTTGATTAAGTAAAGATAATGCTTCTTCTACCGAAGAAACGGGCAACTATTTGTGTTATATGTACCGAGTAGAAAAGTTATATCTATTAAATACAATGAGAGAAAATTTTATAAGCATACTTTATTTTTTTACTCACTTTATTCTTGTTGAGTTCTTGTTCATCAATGTAATGAAGTGGGTAGCTTAAAAATAGATAATGAATCGATAAAAATTACAGTTATTCATTTTGTAAAGAAATCGAATTCGACTGAAAGCACTAAAAATAAAATAATAGTACTATCAATACTCGCCACAAAAAAGACACCTCTGTGTACTTAAAAATACTTGCCCCTATACGTGTGATTATTACGTTGGTTTCCTCGAACTTTTTTTTCAAAAGGCAAAAAAGGTGATATGCCTACATTGTGTGATGAAGTATCCACGAACAGTAAATGTGGGTTTGGTTATGAGGAGTTTTACTCACTAAAAATGGAACAAATTGTTGATCCACTTTCAAGTACTTACATAATACGTTAACATATTCCACTTTTCTCTGGCGTCGTAGAAGAGAGAAGGCAACGGATAAAGGTTTGCAAAAACTTAATCACTTACAAAGCTCCACTCAAGTAGCTTCTAAGAAATTAACACCAACGCTTCCTCCACCGAATCAACAGGCAGTTGGCACGTTTTATCAAAGCAAACGTAAATAGTTATTTTACCGTCAATCGCCGTTCGGTTTTGTAAAAGCGATAGTTCGGATTCTTTTTTTGTTCCAACGAAAACTTTATTCGGAGACGAAACAGCAGCGTCTATTTCTTTTCTAAAATCGTGAATATTTTCACCAACCAACACAATTTCGGCGATTGGTTTAGCGAGTAAAACCCCCACCGAAAACCAATTGCTCATCCATTGCGGGTCTTGTACCATCAGCGGCTTTACTTTGGCAAACATCCGCTTCGACGTTTCCGTAAAATCCTCCCGGTCTAAGATTGTTCCCAAGATTAATAAGTTCTTGCACATCATAGAATTAGAAGCCGGAATAACGTTATCAAACATTTCCTTTTTTCGGGCAATGAGTTGTTCTCCCTGAGCATCCGTAAAAAAGAAAAACCCTTCCTCTAAATCGAAGAAATTAGCAATGGCATAATCGGTCAGCATTTCAGCTTCCGAAAGCCACGTTTCGTCAAAGGTAACCTGATATAAATTTGTGAACGCCTGAATCACCGCAGCGTAATCTTCTAAGAAACCAAGCTGCTTTTTCCGGCTCGGATCAGACTCAAATAATCGCCAAAGTCCCCTACCCGATTTTCCGTCAGGATTCAGAACAACTTCGGTCAAATTATTTTTAATAAACTGCCCGTTTTTCAAAGCCAATTCTAAGTAACTTTCTTCTCCAAAACTCCGGTAAGCTTCCACTAATCCGTTAAGCATCAAACCATTCCACGAACAAATAATTTTATCGTCAAGTCCGGGCTTTATCCGATTTTCCCGAAATGCAAATAACTTATCATAAACGGTTTGTAGCTTTTTCCAATCCGCCGCCGGAGGAGCTGTTTCTAAATGCAGGACATTATTCCCGTGTTCCCAATTTCCCGAATCGTAGATATTATAAATAGCAGAAAACCACTCGGAGTCATCTCCTAAAACCTGTTGAATCTCAGCTTCTGTCCACACGTAAAACTTTCCCTCCTCTCCCTCCGAGTCAGCATCCTGAGCGGAGTAAAACCCACCTTTTGGCGAAGTCATGTCTCGTTCAAGCCAAGTAACCGTTTTAGAAACCGCCCAAGAATCCATGAACCCTACCAACTGCCCGTTATCGTACAGCATTTTTTCAAAATGCGGCACTTTCCATTCGGCATCCGTAGAGTAGCGGGTCCAACCACCGCCGAGGTGATCGTAAATTCCTCCCATAGCAATGCGGGTCAACGTATAGTCAAGATGAGATTTTACTTTTTGAAGGAAAACATGAACTACGTCACTATCCGCAGGACTTTGCGTTTGGTAATCAGTAATTGAAAGTGCTTCTTGTATTGACTTCCAAACACTCGGCATCGGGAATTTTGGGGAACGCTGCATTCCTCCGCGTTCATAATCAAAAGTAGTTTCGAGTTTTTGCAAACACGCAATTACTTCTGATTCCGTAAATAATTTTTCTTCCCGCTGAAATTCTCCAAAACTGTATTTTTCGTTCTCTTTGGCTTGCAAGTTTCTGGTAAAACCTTCGGCAGATTCTTGAAGCTTTTCACGTTGAGCCGTAAACGCAGACTGAATACTTTCCAGTAAATTTTTCCAGTTAGCAGCCGGAAAATAAGTGCCGCCGTAGAAAGGTTTGGCATCAGGCATCAGGAAAACGTTCAACGGCCAGCCTCCGCGTAAGCCCATTGCTTGCAAAGCTTCCATGTAGATAGAATCAACGTCGGGGCGTTCTTCGCGGTCAACTTTTATGCAGACAAAATGCTTATTCATCACGTCCGCAATTGCTTGATTCTCAAAAGATTCGCGTTCCATTACGTGACACCAATGACACGCCGAATAGCCAATACTCACGAGCATCGGTTTGTCTTCGTTTTTAGCTCTTTGCAGAGCTTCCTCTCCCCAAGGAAACCAGTTTACGGGGTTGTGGGCGTGTTGTTGTAAGTACGGGGATGTTTCTTTGGCGAGGCGGTTTGTCATAGTCTGTATAAATTATAAACCCACGATCAAAACCATGGGTTGGATAAAAACTGTAGGTAATTTGTAAGTAAAAAATGATGTATCAGTTCGAGCGGACTGGGCCGCCAAGCGGTCAACGAAAACATCTTCGGAACGGTTCTCGACTCCGCTCGCACTGACGGCGTCTCAAACATAAACAGCAACTTTAAGAACCTGCTCTCCAAAATAACTTTTCAAGTATTTTCCCAACAAATATCTATATCTCTATTAAATTCACTTTTTACGGGAATACTATCGAAACGATTAACTTAAACTTATAACAAAACTAACTTCTAAATGTTATTTTTGTAAATTTTGAAACTAAAATACTATGTCTAAGGAAAAAATAGCCCTTTTTTGGTACCGCCGGGACTTACGTTTGCACGATAACGCGGCTTTTTACCACGCTCTGAAAAGTGGCTACAAAGTGCTTCCGCTGTTTATTTTCGATAAAAATATTCTGGATAAATTAGAAGAAAAAGCCGACCGCCGGGTTGAGTTCATCCATCAGGTAATCAACGAAGTGCAGGACGATTTCAAAAAAACCGGATCGTCAATGATTGTAGAGTACGGAAAACCCAAAGAAATCTGGAAAGAACTTATCCAAAAATATTCGATTGCAGAGGTTTATACTAATCACGATTACGAAAAATACGGCATTGACCGCGACAAGGAAATCTGCGAACTGCTAAATGCCGAAGGCATTGCGTTTTACACGAGTAAAGATCAGGTTATATTCGAGAAAAACGAAGTTCTGACCAATAGCGACACGCCGTACAAGGTATTTACACCCTACAGCCGAACCTGGAAAGAGAAACTCACTGACAGGTATTTTATCAAACCGTACCCGAACGAAAAGTACTTCGATAACCTTCTAAAATCTGATGTTCGGCATCAAGTTCCATCGCTCGAATCAATGGGTTTTGAGGAAGTGGGCGAGCCATTTCCCGACAAAGAAATCAGGAAAGAGTTAATTGAGAAATACGAAGAGCAGCGTGATATCCCCGCCATAAAGGGCACAACAGAAATCAGCATTCACTTACGCTTCGGAACGGTAAGTATTCGGGAATTAGTGCGTAAAGCATTGCAGGTGAACGAAAAATGGCTAAACGAACTCATCTGGCGTGATTTTTACATGAATATCCTGTGGCACTTCCCGCATATTAACGAAGAAAAATCATTCAGACAGGAATACGACCGCATTGAATGGCGGAACAATGAAGAAGAATTTAAACGCTGGTGCGAAGGCAAAACGGGCTTCCCAATTGTGGATGCCGGAATGCGACAGCTAAACGAGACGGGTTTTATGCACAACCGCGTCAGAATGATAACGTCGAGTTTCCTGATAAAAGATTTACTCGTGGACTGGCGTTGGGGCGAAGCTTATTTCGCAAAAAAACTGCGGGATTTTGAGTTTTCATCGAATAATGGCGGCTGGCAATGGGCAGCGGGAAGTGGCGTGGATGCCGCTCCGTATTTCCGAGTTTTTAATCCCGACGCTCAAACAAAAAAGTTCGACCCTGACTTTAAATACATAAAACACTGGATTCCCGAATTCGGCACAAAGGATTACCCCAAACCGATGGTTGATCACAAAGAAGCAAGATTGCGAGCATTGCGAGTATATAAGGAGGGATTGGATAAAAAAGAATGAACAGCGGCTCAGTTTTCTAAGCCTGAATTTTCAGAAATATACATTTTATGAAAATCCAAATAATATACATCCTTTTGTCACGTTGGTGATTACAATCAGTTGCATTGCGTTTACTGTTTCCGAAAGGCATTCAGCAGTTGTAAAATCGGGAAGAAAACTTCAAATGAGAATGTGAAACAAGCAAATCAAACCAGTGGAAACGAACCATTTGATAAAATGAAGAATACATTAAAATCGTAAAAGATTGGTACGCCGCCGGAGCGGTTATTCTCGCAAAATAATATGAAAGTAAACTTTACAATCAACAATCAGTCTGCATCTGTTGATGCTACCGAAAACGAACCATTATTATGGGTTATTCGTGATACGCTGAACATGAAAGGCACTAAGTTTGGTTGCGGAAAAGCAGCCTGCGGAGCTTGCACCGTCCACGTTGACGGACAAGCCGTTCGGTCGTGTTCTTATCCTGCTGAATTGGTAGAAGGAAAATCAATCACCACCATCGAAGGTTTAGGAAGTGTGGGAAACCTGCACCCTGTGCAACAAGCGTGGGCAGAAGTTGGCGTGCCACAATGCGGTTATTGTCAACCCGGTTTCATGATGGCGACGGCGGCAATGTTAAAAACTACGCCCAACCCAACCGACCAAGATATCGACGACCAAATCGCCAACATCTGCCGCTGCGGAACTTACTACCGCATGAGAAAAGCCATATATAGGGCAGCGGAATTAACGAATCAGGCTTCCTAATAAAGGTCGGAGATTAGAGACAATTCAAAATCGCAAAATGCGATTTGTAAGATTTTAAACTTGTTAAAAAAGTCCCTCCCTCCCGTATATACGGGATTGGGAAGGATTGGCTCGGGTCGCCGCTGCCGATGGAATTTATGAAACAAAACTGGACACAAACACGAAGAAGTTTTCTTATCAAATTTGGCGGCGGGCTAGGCGTTCTCTTCGGAGCATCGCTCGTGGGTTGCGGCCCAGTTCGGCGAAAAGCCGCTGAGCGATTGGACGGACTTTTACAACCGTATTCGAGTGATACCTCGCCCGACGTTTGGTTTGAAATCACGCCCGAAAATAAGATAATTCTCAAATCTCCGAAGGTAGAAATGGGGCAAGGACTTTTCACGGGTCTTGCCATGATTGCGGCAGAAGAATTGCAGGTAAATTACGAGCAAATCGAGGTTATTCACGCCTCCACAAAAAACGGTCCGCTGCCAAATTATACAGGCGGTAGCGATTCTACGTTTGGTTTATGGAATATTTTGCGAGAATTATCCGCCAATATGCGGCAAATGTTATTGAATAATGCCGCTGAACTATTGAGCGTTCCGGTAAATCAATTAGCGGCGAAAGATGGTATAATTTCTGGCAACGGAAAGCAAATCAGCTACGGCGAAATTGCGGCAAAAGCCATCAAGTGGGAAGCACCAAAAAAAACGCCGAAACTCAAACCAACTTCCGCTTTTAAAGTCATCGGAAAAGAAGTTCCCCGAAAAGATTTACTTCCGAAAGTTACCGGAGCACCAATCTACGGTTTCGACGCAAATTTGCCCGGAATGTTGTACGGAATGGTTGTGCGAAAATCAACCGTTGATTCCGAGTTTGTTGGAGCAGACGTAAGTCGGGCGGAGACAATTCCGGGCGTTGTGAAAATAATACAGGAAGAAGATTTTGTGGGCGTAGTAGCTACTTCAAAAACCGCCGCTATCAATGCTCACGCCGCCATTGACGCAAAGTGGAACGTAAATAAGATTTGGCAACAAGCCGAAATTGAAGAAAAAATCAAAGTTGGAAAAGGCAAAGAGTACGTTATTCAGAAAGAAGGTAGTGCCAAAAGTATTCTGGACAATGATAAAGGTGTCTTGAGGTTTGAATATACCTCCCCTATCGGTGCCCACGCTCAACTTGAACCAAACGGAGCATTGGCAGACTACAAAGACGGAAAAGTTGACATTTATATATCAACGCAGGTAGCGAAAATTACGCAGGACGAAGTAGCCAAAAGATTAGATATTGACTCCGAGAATGTCAATGTTATTACTACCTTTTTAGGCGGTGGTTTCGGACGCAGATTGCACACACCAAACGCCATGCAAGCCGCCGTGCTTTCAAAAGCCGTGGGCAAACCCGTGCATTGTTTTTTCAGCCGAAAAGAAGAGTTTCAGAACGATATGTTCCGTCCGCCGACGCACCACGTAATGCGGGCAAAATTGTCGTCAGATGGTCTGATTGAAGCCCTTGAACACAACGTTTCAAGCGGAGCGGTGGCTTTCGGTTCGCCGTTTATTCCCAGTTTTGCTGAACCAGTTTTGGGGGCAGATTTCGGGGCTTGGCGGGGCGGATTAATTAATTACGATAAAATCCCGAATTACCGAGCCGTTTCTTGGAAAGTAGAGCTACCTTTTGCCACAAGTTGGTGGAGAGGTTTAGGTTTACTCGCCAATAGTTTTGCCATCGAATCCTTCATGGACGAACTCGCGGTTGCCGCCAAAAAAGACCCAATTGAATTTCGGCTTTCCCAAATAAAAAACGAAGGAGAAAGTAGCCGTTTGATAAAAGTTATCGAAGCCGCTCGCGACAAATCTGGTTGGGAAAAAGCCTTACCTGAAGGTCATTTTCACGGTTTTGCCTGCTCAACGGATGCCCAAACGCCTGTTGCAGAAGTGGTAGAATTATCCGTTGAAGACGGTGAAGTAAAAATCCATAAAGTGACGTGTGCCATTGATCCGGGCATCGCCATCAACCCCGACGGCATCCGTGCCCAGTGCGAAGGGGCGATTATTATGGGAATCAGTGCCGCCATGTTTGAGAAAATGACCATCAAAGACAGCGTGATTGAGCAGACCATTTTTGGCCCGTACAGAATGGCGTTGATGAGAAATGCCCCCAAAGAAATCAACGTAGTTATCTTAGAAAATAGCGACAAACCAACCGGAGTCGGCGAACCACCAATCGGTCCCATCGGAGCAGCAATTGCAAACGCTGTTTTTGCGGCGACTGGTAAGCGGTTGAGGAATTTACCTTTGGCGGAGGAAATGAGTAAAGTATAATTTCCCCATCGGGGAAATACCTTTGTAGAAGGAAGTAATCAAAAATTATACGAACATACTTTGCCCCATCTGGGCAAAACCTTTGTAGTTATGTTAAAGGTCAGGTTAAATTTATAGTACCGTAGATACGACACCTTCATTTTTCAGGAAGTGGACCTTGGTATTTTTTATCCTCGTATTCTTTCACTGAAGACAACGTAGTTTTAAGAATTTTACCCTCGGAGGTACCAGGTTCTACACCGTTATCGAATTGGATGTTTATCTAGTTTAAAAGCTTTTCGTAACCTTTTTGTGATAATAAATTTATCATTACTGCTGTTCGCTTTTATTCGACCCCTATCGGAGTCGAATCTTTGTAGCAAATTGGATTTATCTACTTACCTCAATTAATTTGTAAATCTTTTGAACCTGCTTTAACTCTTGCTTGAGAAAACCTCTTTAAATTTTGCTCTTTCCTTACAATTCTTAAAGTTGCTTTTGATTTGTGATAATCACGGAAAGATTTAAGTAACGTGGTATCCTTGAACATAAGCAAATTACTTTCGTCGTATGAATATGCAAGTTCCGAAATTTGTAAAGAGTGTACTTCCTTAAATCTGTCAGCAATTATTGAAAAAGTATTTGGTTGTCGATGGTCAACTACCAGCTCTTCCCAAAACGAAAGCTTATCAGTTTCTTGACATTTGACCTTCCCTTTGACAGAAAAGTCATCGAAGTAACGTTGTTTTACGTTAATTAGATCTTGTTGAATTGAATTGCGACAAGCTTTTAAAAACAATTCAATTGGAGAAAGAGGCTTATTTTTAAATATTTGAATATAGGATATGAAAGCGTTTTCCCCTTTTGCGTAACAAATCTCGAAGCACTTCGTGTTAAACTGTGCACGACCTATCTTTACATCGACAATCGTGTAATCAAGTTCTTCTTCGAAAAGAGACAAAGTTTTGCCTGAATATGTCGACTCTTCTGTAGTTGCAACAGATGATTCGGCACAAGAGTTTAAGTAATTTTGATAATCAAATTCTATCAAATCAAGAATATCATTATAATGTTCATCACTGAGAGAGTTCCCAAAACCATATGAGTTTAGAATCTCCTTATAGTGAGCAGATGCATCTTTCTTGTACTTGAAATTTCGCTCACCAATCCTAAGCCTCATTTTTAACAAATTATAATTGTAACTGGTTAAACTAACGAAATCGCTAACTTTACGGGAAATTACGAAAAGAGATTAAGACGTTATAATATAAACAAATGAATTTCAGAATCGGACAAGGCTACGACGTACACCAATTAGCCAAAGGATATAAACTTGCATTAGGCGGCGTAATAATTCCGCACCACAAAGGCTCAATGGGACATTCGGACGCTGATGTGCTGCTTCACGCCATCTGCGATGCACTTTTGGGTGCCGCCGCTTTGGGCGACATCGGTATTCACTTCAAAAACACCGACCCGCAGTGGAAAGGCGTTGACAGCAAAGTGTTGTTGAAAAAAGTGGTTGAAATGCTTTCGGAGAAAGGTTACAAAGTTGGAAACGTGGACGCTACGTTAATTCTGCAAGAGCCCAAAGTGATGAAATACGCCCCCGAAATGCGGAAGGCAATCGCCGAAACCATCGGTTTCTCCATTGACGATATTTCAATCAAAGCCACCACCGCCGAAACAATGGGTTTTGTCGGGCGGGAAGAAGGCGTAGAAGCCCACGCCATTGCATTGATTTACAAATAAGTTTGTCAGCCTAAACGATCGTTGTTCGACTTATCAAAGGTTTAAAATAAAAGATTGTCAGCCTGAGCCTGTCGAAGGCCGTCATTATTTTTTACATTTGCCAAGCATTTCAAAACCTCACCTTTTCGGTTGGAATCGTGAGTTTTTTTTGGTAGATATAAGACAAAAGACCTTGCTTTTTACCGTTGTCAGTGTCCTCACTGACGAAATTTTTACAATCAGCAATATTATTATAGTCTGTGAGGACACAGACTATGGCATTTAACGAATTTGATGCCTTTCCGTAAGCATTATGAAATATCCAGAATACAAGTCTGTCAATTACAACGACGTTGCCGAAGAAATCAGAAAACAGTGGCAACAAAACGATACGTTTAAAAAATCCATCTCGACACGGGAAGGAAAACCGACGTTTACCTTCTACGAAGGTCCACCGAGTGCCAATGGCAAGCCCGGCATTCACCACGTGATGGCGAGAACAATCAAGGATATTTTTTGTCGCTACAAAACGTTGCAAGGTTTTCAGGTAAATCGCAAAGGCGGTTGGGACACCCACGGTCTGCCTGTTGAGCTGCAAGTTGAAAAGGAAATTAGTGAAGAACTCGGAGAGAAATTCACAAAAGAAGACATCGGCGTAAAGGTTTCGGTAGATGAGTATAACCAAAAGTGCCGCGAAGCCGTAATGCGTTTTACGGACATCTGGCAAGATATGACCGAGAAAATGGGTTATTGGGTGGATATGGAAGATCCGTACGTAACTTATAAAAACGAGTACATCGAATCTGTTTGGCATTTACTCAAACGCCTGTACGACAAAGGTTTACTCTACAAAGGCTACACCATTCAGCCGTATTCTCCCGCCGCCGGAACTGGTTTGAGTTCCCACGAGCTGAATATGCCCGGAACGTATCAGGACGTTCGGGATACCTCAATGACGGCTCAGTTTAAAGTGATTGAAAATGCGAAGTCCCAACCTCTTTTTGCTGCTTCCGAAGGCGAAGTATTTATCTTAGCGTGGACAACCACGCCCTGGACACTTCCCTCCAATGCCGCATTGACGGTTGGAAAAAACATAGAATATGCTTTGGTAAAAACCTTTAACCCGTACACCCATTTACCCGCAAATGTGGTTTTGGCGAAAGCTTTAATCAGGAAATACTTTTCCGAAAAAGGAAGAGACGGCGACTTTGAAGGCTACGCCGATTCTAACAAAAAAGTGTTACCGTGGACAATCCTGACAACCGTAACGGGTGGAGAATTAGCGGGAGTTGAGTACGAACAATTAATGGCGTACGTGCAACCCGAAAGCCCCGCTTTTAAAGTGATTATCGGAGATTTTGTCACGACCGAAGACGGAACTGGCGTGGTGCACACCGCCCCAACTTTTGGTGCGGATGACTTTAAAGTTGCCCAGCAAAACGGCATTCCCGCCATTATGGTCAAAGACGAAACCGGCAAAGAAATGCCGCTCGTTGACAAACAAGGTCGTTTTGTGAAAGAAGTAACGGATTTCGCTCTTGAATACGTAAAGCAACAATATTATACCGACGAAGAACTCGAAAACGAGCGAATCAAACAAGACCGTGAAAATTACCTTTCGGTGGATGAGCGAATTTCCATCAAATTAAAAGAAGAAAACCGGGCGTTTAATGTCCAACGCTACGAACACTCCTACCCCCACTGCTGGCGGACTGATAAGCCGGTTCTTTACTATCCGCTTGACAGTTGGTTTATCAAAACAACGGCGGTAAAGGAACGGTTAGTTGAACTGAATAAAACAATCAACTGGAAGCCAGAATCAACCGGAGCAGGTCGTTTCGGAAATTGGTTGGAGAACTTAGTAGATTGGAACCTTTCCCGCAGTCGCTACTGGGGAACACCGCTACCAATTTGGCGGAATGACGACGGCGAAGAAATTTGTATCGGTTCGATTGAAGAACTTTCCACCGAAATCGACAAAGCGATGGAAGCGGGATTGATGACGGAAAACTATTTGAAAGGCAACGGAGAATTTGACCTCCACCGCCCGTACGTTGATGGCATTATCTTAGTTTCTCCAACCGGAAAACCGATGAACCGCGAATTAGATTTAATTGACGTCTGGTTTGATTCGGGTGCGATGCCGTACGCTCAGTGGCATTACCCGTTTGATCAGGAACAAAATCTTGAGTCTCCCGCAGAAAATTTAATGCCTGACAGCAAAGGAATCATTCGTAGTTCTGTAAAGGCCACAAATACAAATTCCGGGCAGACAGGATTGGAGAATGTATTTCCCGCTGATTTTATCTCCGAAGGCGTTGATCAAACCCGTGGTTGGTTCTTTACCTTGCACGCCATCGCCGGAATGTTGTTTGATTCCGTGGCGTTCAAAAATGTGGTTTCTACGGGATTGGTTTTAGATAAAAGCGGCAATAAAATGTCGAAGCGTTTGGGCAACGGAATTGATCCGTTTGAGACGTTGACTAATTACGGAGCCGACCCAACCCGCTGGTACATGGTGACAAACGCCCAACCGTGGGACAACCTGCGTTTTGACCTAAACGGCATTACTGAGGTACGGAATAAATTCTTCGGAACGCTAACAAACACGTACAACTTCTTCGCTCTTTACGCTAATTTAGACGATTATACGCTAACCGGCAATCTGAATAATATGCCGTTGACAGAACTTGATAAGTGGATTTTGTCAAAACTACAAAGCCTGATTATTGAAGTTGAAGAGGCATACGAAACCTACGAGCCGACACGAGCGGGACGGGCAATTCAAGATTTTGTAACCGATCAGCTTTCTAACTGGTACGTTCGTTTGGGGCGGAAACGCTTCTGGAATACGAGCGAAGTAGCAAATCCTTCAGCCAAAGATTTATTGCCCGAAAGTCAGGGTTTTATTCGTTCGGCTCCGCAAATTGGAGAAGTTAGGTCTGACAAAGCAGCCGCTTACGAGACGCTTGGCCTTTGCCTAAAAACAGTGGCTCAACTAATGTCACCAATTGCTCCCTTTTACGGAGATTGGTTATTTCAGAATATTACGAAAGCAAGTGATTCCGTGCATTTGAGCGATTTTCCGAAAGCCGATAAAAACTGGATAAATACCGAATTAGAAACGTCTATGGGTTACGCTCAACGTATCAGTTCGATGGTGCATTCCATTCGGAAAGCCAATAAAATAAAAGTGCGTCAGCCGTTGTCGAAAGTTCTTATTCCTGTATTGAACGAGAAAACCCGCGATGCCATCCGCGAAGTAGATGAGTTGATAAAATCAGAAGTAAATATCAAATCTGTTGAGTATATCGACGATGCTTCGGGCGTACTTTCCAAAAAGGTGAAGCCGAACTTTAAAGCGTTAGGGCCTAAGTTTGGGAAAGATGTTAAGAATGTAGTAGCTGCTATTAATGGAATGTCAGCGGACGATTTGAAGAAATTGGAAACCGATAAGCAATTAATGGTTAACGATTATCAAATCACGTTGGAAGATGTAGAAGTTCAGACCGAAGATTTGCCGGGTTATTTAACCGCTCAAGACAATGAGCTAACAGTTGCTCTCGATATTTCAATTTCTGAAGAACTGAAGAAGGAAGGAATTGCCCGTGAATTCGTAAACCGAATCCAAAATCTACGGAAAGACACCGGCTTCGACGTGGTGGACAAAATCAATATCACTTTTGAAAATTCAAACGATGAATTTTCGGACGCAATTTTGACCAACAAAGTATATATCATGCAGGAAGTTCAGGCACTTTCTTTGGAAGTAATTGCTTCGCTGGAAAATCCAACTACCGTAGAAATTGACGACGTTGAAGTGAATGTAAGTGTGAAGAAAGCATAAATGAGTGCGTTAAGTCGGAAATACTTCACTGATTATGAGGAATCCATCGGAAACGAAATTCCTGAATTGGTGAGGTATTTTGACTTTTCCGACGATCAAGGCACGTTCGATTATCTGACCAAAGTCTAGCAACCGTAAGACGCTGAAAGCGGAAAGACCAGTACTTTTTTTATCTCTAACGGGAATTTAAGAAAACTAAAAAGAGTCCTTTCTCCAACTTAATCGCTCAAACTGCCACAAATCTCACATAATCACCTTGTTTTAAAAGCGTTATATTTTCTTTATCGGGAGTAAAAAGTGGCATTTCAGTACGTCCGATAAGTTGCCAACCGCCGGGGCTTTCTACCGGATAAACACCCGTTTGTTCACCCGCGATACCGACACTTCCCGCCGGCACATTTAATCGTGGGGAATCCCGTCGGGAAATAGCGAGCCGTTTGTCCATTCCGCCTAAATACGCAAAGCCAGGTAAGAAGCCCATCATGTAAACCCGATACAGCGGAGCGGTGTGCAATGCTATAAGTTTCGTTTCGGTGAGTCCAGTTTTTGAACAAACATTTGTCAAATCTTCACCGTCGTATATCACAGGAATTTCGGTAATATTTTTCGTTAATTCGGTTTTCGAGTTAAAATCAAACCTTTCAATCAGGTCTTCTACGTACAATTTTACAAATTCGCTTGGCGATGATTCTGTGTTCTCGTGAATGCTGAACGCGTCGTAATAAACGGTCAACGAAGCGTATGTAACCACAGTTTCCCGCAAACCAATGAAATCCATCTCTTTACTCAATTGCACGAGGTATTCATTTAACTGTTCGTCAATCGTTTGTCCAAACGAAACGGTCAGAGCGGATTCTGAAAGCGGGAATATTTTGTATAATGGTTTCAAGAGATAATTAGTATTTACAAAATTCAGAGAAGTTAGTAAAATAGTCGAAAGAATGTATTTCTATTTAGTCGAAAGTTTCGTAATTATATTTTTTACTAAAAACCTTACTGGATCAACAAGCACCTCAAAAGCTCATAAATCCCTTACTAAAAGCACATTACACTATATGTCGTGTGAATGACGGGTAAAGTACTAGCAGATTTATTGGGCAAATAAAATGTACGCCGTAACATTGCAACAGACAAAAAAAACAATAGTATGAAACAGCCCGAATTAGGAAAAAAGATTTCCGAGATAAGAAACGCAAAAGGTTTAACCCAAGAAGAGTTAGTAGAAAAATGCAACATCAGCGTTCGCACAATTCAACGTATCGAAAGTGGCGAAGTAACACCAAGAAACTATACCGTAAAAGCAATTATGGAGGCATTGGAATATGATTTAAGTCAGGAAAAAAACACTAAAAACAAACCGGATATTCTAAGTCAATTAAGACAGTTTGTACTGATAGATATTGACCCTAAAAAGCCTTCCGATTTTCTTATAAATCAACTGAATCTGGCGTGTGTTTTTGGCATCGGGTATTTCCTTCTCGGTTTCGCCGAAGGTATCGCCGATTACTACCGATTTAACGAAGGAAGTATGCTCATTAATCAAGAACTTTACATTGTATTGAAAGTCCTGGTTTTCATTACTTATTTCTTTTTCTTGCGTGGTTTTGTACTAATTGGCGGGTTGTTTAAAAGCGATCTTCTGAAGATTATTCCCATCATTTTAATTCTGTGCGTTGGGTTGATTGTCAGTTACGATATTGCCTCGGTTTATTACCCCGAAATAGAATACAATTTCGTTTTTGTTGGTTTCTCCGTAACGTTCGGAGTATTGGGAGTTATATTCGGTTACGCCTTAATGATGCTACAAAAGCCGCTCGGCAACCTCGCTCAATACACGGGAATTTTAGAAATTTTAATGGGAATTTGTTTACTCACGGTTATCTTATCGCCGTTGGCTTTAATCCTTTCTATCCCCATTGAGTTATTTGAAATACTGCTTATTTTTCGCATAATTCGACTAATAAAATCGAAGCAGGAATCGAGTGAAATCACAAAATAACAGCCTTACAAACTTGTTTGTAAGGCTCATATACGTGGTTTATTGGAAAAATTACCCTCTTTTAATTCAGACTTGGAGAGTTTCTTTTTACTTTAAACACTCAATTAAACACTTCTAAAGGTATTTTTATGAGCAAAAAAATTATTCAATACGGTTTTATCGCTGCCGGACTAACGAATATAGTTGGCGGTTTAATTTTCTCAAAGTTCTTCTCCAATAACTTTTTGAGTTCATTACAACCAGACGTACTCTCCAACTTCGGTGTAATTGGTATAATACTTTGGGGTTTGGCGTACATTGCCGTAGCAAAAGATTTCGGGGCTGTAAAGTGGTTAGTAGTAGTTTTTGCAATAGAAAAATTTGCTTACGCCATAGTTTGGGCAAAGTGGATTACCGCAAACGACCTTTCGCAAGTTCTTGAACAAGATATGTTAACCGGGGTTTTCTACTCTATTTACGGTCCCAGTGATTTTACGTTCGGAGTTTTCTTTGCGGTAGTTGCATGGCGATTATTTAAGAAATAATTTTACTGATACAAAAAAAGTCTGGCGGGAAACCCACCGGACTTTTAAACCCTATTATTAAACTTCTTTATTCTACAACGATGTCTTTCCGCTCCGTTTCGAAGCCTTCAAGCTTCGGTAGAGAAAGAATCAACACGCCGTTTTCGTACGCGGCAGAAATGGCAGTTTTATCTACCTTCTCGTTCAACTCAAACTGACGGACAAATCCCTGCGGGGCGTACTCGTGGCGTTTCCAACCATCAGTTGAAACCTCTTTCGTTTCCGCAGAAATTTTAAGTGTTTGGTCCATCAAAGCAATCGAGAAATCGCTTTTGACGTAACCCGCCGCAAACAAATGCAACTCGTATTTATCATCCAATTCCCGAACGTTTACGGGTGGCGTGTTCAATGCTCCGTGCATGTTCTGTTTCCACATTTTCTTGAATGGATGTTCCCCGAACGGGCGTTCGCTGTGACTTCCTAATTTGTTGGCAAAGTGGTTATTCCAATTTCTGCTGTATGCTGTTTTATTACACATGATATTCTGATTATTTAATCTTGAAATTTAATTAATTGAAACTGGGAAAATGAAGCAAATGGAAAGCATTCATATAATCGGTTCTCGACAAGCTCGAACTGACAGTTGACTCTGAAACAATTCGCTCCAAATTTTCCTTCTTTTTTAGATTACGTCAACGTATTGCACGTTGCTAATTTTTGGATGACGACGAGTCGCACTCTCCTGAAATAATGGCTCAACGTTGTTGTATTGACTGTAACTCATCTGTGAACTCTGACGGCCGCCCATATAAGAATTGCCGTAGCGATCATAAGTAACGAAGTCTTTGACCCGACGAAAAACGGCGTACATAATACTCATAACTGCCGCCACAACGAAGGCGATAAACATGACCTTGGCGACAAAAAAGAAGAGCATTATTGCTATCGCCAGTCCGAAAAACATTTTAAATGGTTTCATAAGTAATAACTGTTAAGTGATAAAAGCTACGCAATTCTTATAGCATGCATCAGAAATATTGCGTAGTTAGTATAGAAGACGGACAACGATAAGTTTTACTTTAAAAAAAGTATTTTATTTTTAATAAAATAACTAATTAACTACTGACAAGTACTTTACAAAAACAAAAACGCCAACCTTTATAGTAAAAGACTGGCGTTCTAAGTAAGTTTTACTGAATAATTATCACTCGCTTTTGTTTTCTCTCCGTGCACAATAAGATTTCCAGCGGTCTTTCATTTCGGCACGTTCTTCGGGCTTCATACTCATCCATTTACTTTTCAGCTTATTCTGACCTCGCTTCTTCCACGAATGCTTTCGTCCGCCGCCGCTAAAACCGCTGAAAAGAATTTTGGACAATAATAAAATTCCCGCCGCCTGCCAGTAGCTCACGGGCTTTACGCCGATAACTTCAGGCAAAATGGCATTCCAAAGCGACATCACTACCCAAACCACCGCAGCAAAAAACACTGCAAATGCAATCGCAAAAAACAGCGTAATTACAGCTTTTTCCCCGCGTGATTTGTATTTCATTTTATTAAACATGATTCTATATATTTATGTCTTAATTCTTTTAAATATCATTTTTACTCGATTATCTGTCGTTAACCGTCCGCAAAAAACTCGGCATATACTGATTCTAAACGGTTACGTAAATGCTTCACTGCGTAGCCTTTCCTCGAAATTAGTGTTTTGATATTTACACCCGTACGATCAGAGATTTCCTGAAAGGTTTGATCTTCCAATTCATTCCAAACAAATACGTTTTTTTGATTTTCGGGTAATTCGTCAAGTGCTTTAAAAAGCTCTTCCCAAAAGATTTCTTTGAGGTTTTCATCTTCGGGAGAAACCGAGTCAGCAATGAGCAATTCCTTAAAACTGATTCCTCCTTCCTCGTTTTCAAACGCTGCGTCTTCCAGCAAATCGGGTTTTTGTTTACGATAATTATCCGTGATTCGGTTTCGTGCCACCCGAAACAGCCACCCGCTTACCTGCTCAATAGAATCTAACTCCGCTACCCTGCTCAACTGATACCAAACTTCCTGAGCAATATCTTCGGCGTCGGCATTAGTAGGCACCTTTCCTCGAATAAATCGAAAAAGCCTGCTGCCGTACTCATTAATAACGCCGCTGATTTTTCGTTCCCGTTTTTCAGCCATTTGCTCAGTCATAAAAACCGTCTTTTTACAGAAGACGGATGAATTCGTAATTTACTTTAAAATTGCTCAAAAAAAACAAAAACGCGAGGAACCCTTCTCTGACCAACTACCGACAATTTTCGTTATATTTACGACAAACAACAATTGAATCATGTCAGTTTCCCAAATAAACGCCAAACTGTTAGACAATGTAGAGCTTGTCAAACTCACGAGAAGAGGAATTCAGTACAACTTGTTTGAAGACATTATGAAGGCAAGTTCCTACACAATTAAAGAATGGAGCAAGTTTCTGCACCTAACCGAACGAACAATTCAACGTTACAAAAAAGAGCAAAAGAGGTTTGAGCCAATTCAGTCTGAGAGAATCTTAGAAATAGCCAAACTCCAGCAGCAAGGACAAGAAGTTTTTGGTTCTGCTCAATATTTCAATGATTGGATGAATTCCAATATTGTGGCTCTCGGTAATATCAAACCAGTCGAATTGCTAGATAGTGGCTTTGGCATTGATATGCTTATAGAAGAACTTGGACGAATTGAACACGGCGTGCTGGCATGATTGTATATCGTTTAACAAAAGGAAAATACAAAAATGAAATCAGCGGTATCGGGGCGGAACTGTACGGCGGCAGGTGGAATAACAAAGGAACGAGGATTATCTATACCGGAGAAAGCAGGGCTTTATGCACTACAGAAATTGCGGTTCACACACCTTTAGGAATAATTCCGCATAATTATTACGTACAAACCATTAAACTGCCAGTAGTAGAAATTTTGGAAATTGAAGCTGACGAATTAACTGATAACTGGCGAAGTTTCCCACATAATTTGTCGACAAAAAAAACAGGCGACGAATTTATTAAAAATGACAAATACCTACTACTGAAAGTACCATCAGCAGTTATTCAGGACGAATACAATTACTTGATTAATCCATTTCATTCTGAATATAGCAAAGTGGAGTTAATAAAAGTAGAGAAGTTTCAATTTGATAAACGATTGTTCGGCAAGTAATTTAAGTAACGAAAAAACAACCTGCCTTTATGCTAAAATAGTTCCGTGCTAATTTAGTAGATGAGGGCAAAGTGTGTAAAGAATCATAGCTAATTTGTAGTTTAAAACACCCTATTCGATTGACAATATGGAAAAATTTGACCGCACAGAACACTGGGAGCATATATACCAAACGAAAACCCTGACAGAGGTGAGTTGGTTTCAGCCCAAACCAGAAACTTCCTTAGCATTCTTCAAGCAGTTTAACGTCCCAACAAACGCTAAAATTATTGATATTGGTGGCGGGGATAGCTTCTTGGTAGATCACTTACTCGATTTAGGATACAAGGATATTTCAGTCCTCGATATTTCAACGAATGCCATTGAACGGGCAAAGGAAAGGCTCGGCAATCAGGCAAAAGAAGTAAAATGGATTGTAGCAGACGCAGCTAAGTTCAAGCCCGTTGAAAAATACGACTTTTGGCACGACCGGGCGGCATTTCACTTCCTCACGAACGAAAATGACATAGAAACCTACGTAGAAACTGCCCGGAACAGCATAGCTCCCGCAGGTGTTTTGGTCATCGGGACTTTTTCAGAACAAGGCCCTACAAAGTGCAGCGGTATTGAGATTAAACAATATTCTGAAAACTCGATGACTACTCGTCTGCAATCTTTTTTCGAGAAAATAAAATGCATAACCGTCGATCATAAAACGCCCTTCGACACTATTCAAAATTTTATTTTTTGTAGTTTCAAAAAGATTTCATTTTCATGAATCCTAAAAGTTGACGATTAAAAAGAAAAAATGCTTTAGAGAAAAAATAAATTGAACTGGTTGAAAACGAGTTTCAGATCTATTACGATGAGAAAAATACTCAATTTGAATGGTCAGAGGTTGAAAAACTTACCAGATTTAAGGTTGACCGATTTACAACAGATGATATTTGCTTAAGAATTGAGCCTAATGACAAGACATCTTATGCAACAGAGGAATTCGAAGGTTGGCGAGTTTTTATGACTAAGATGCTAAATTAATTTCCGCAGATAGACAAAGGTTGGAAAGGAGTTATTGCCAAACCAGCTTTTGAAAGAGTGGAAACTGAATTATATTATAGCAGTAAAAGCGTTAGGTAACAACACCGTGTAGGATGTATAACCCCAAGTTCAGTAATACCCTCTTATAAAAAATCCCTTCCAGCGGTCAGGAGACCGCATATCACCCGTGCGATGTCAGAGACAATGGCACAGCCACAGCATTGTAAAATAGTTATACAGTTACACCAACAAGTCCTTCACCACATGACCGTGAACATCCGTCAAGCGGTAGCGGCGACCTTGTGATTTGAACGTAAGTTGCTCGTGGTCAATGCCCATGAGGTGCATCAGCGTAGCGTGGAAATCGTGGACGTGAACGGGGTTTTTTGTGATATTATAACTGAAATCATCTGTTTCACCGTAGGTAAAACCGGGTTTTACGCCCGCTCCCGCCATCCACATCGTGAAGCAACGCGGGTGGTGATCTCGTCCGTAATTTTCTTTCTCTAATCTTCCTTGAGAATAAACGGTTCGCCCAAATTCACCGCCCCAAACTACAAGCGTATCTTCTAACAATCCACGTTGTTTTAAGTCAATAATCAAGGCGGCGGTTGCCTGATCGGTATTTTTACACTGATTGGCAATTCCGCCTGGCAGTCCACCGTGCTGATCCCAGCCCTGATGATAGAGCTGCACAAATTTCACATCTTTCTCCAGTAATTTTCTCGCTAATAAACAATTAGCAGCGTATGTTCCTGAATCTCGGCTATCCGGGCCATAAAGGTCAAATATGTCATCGGGTTCGTCGTCGGTACTCATAACTTCGGGTACGGAAGTCTGCATCTTGAACGCCATTTCGTATTGAGCAATTCGGGCGTCAACTTCCGGGTCTGCGATTCCTTCGTTTTGAAATTGGTTTAGTTTTTTCAAGTAATCCAACATTTCTGCCCGGTCTTCGCCGTCGTAACCTTCAGGGTTATTCAGATACAGAACGGGGTCTTTCCCCGAACGAAACTGAACACCTTGGTGCTCAGTTGGCAGGAAACCATTTCCCCACAAGCGAGAATATAACGGCTGACCACCCGCATTTTTAGAAACCAGTACAATGAAAGAAGGCAGGTTTTCATTGTCAGAACCCAAGCCGTAACTCAACCACGAGCCCATAGATGGGCGACCAGGTAACTGATGTCCAGTCTGAAAAAAAGTGATCGCGGGATCGTGATTAATGTGGTCTGTAAAAGTGGATTTAATGATGCATAATTCGTCAATCACTTGGGCGGTGTAAGGCAACAAGTCGCTGATCCACGTATCATTCTTACCATGCTGTTTAAAACCAATAAACGACGGAGCAATAGGGAAGCTGCTCTGATTGGCACTCATCCCCGTTAATCGCTGTTCACCCCGCACAGATTCGGGTAAGTTCTTTCCGAACATATCCACCAATTTTGGTTTATAGTCAAAGGTTTCAAATTGCGACGGGCCACCACTCATAAAGAGGTAAACTACCCGCTTGGCTTTCGGGGCGATGTGCGGCAAAGCAGCAAGAATTTGCTTCTGCATTTCTTCGTCGCTCAATGCTCCAGTGTTCGCCTGCTTCTCGCTACCGTATAAATTATTTGCCTCGAACAGTGAGCCTAATGCTACCGCTCCCAGTCCAAGTGAAGTTTTGGTCAAGAAATTACGGCGGTCTATTTTCTTATTTATCCGTTCGAACTCCGGTGTGTGGAGCTTAAATTCGTCGTTATGATGATGTCCCATTTTTTATATTCTATCTCCGCATCAATGCAGCGTCGCTGTTTAAAATCACGTTTGCTACCACCGCATTGGCGGCAACTAATGGCATATCTAATTCAGGGTTTATTTCATAAAACCCGGTTTCAAGCCAGCCTTTCGCTTTTGATATAGATGCGTTGAATTTGCTAAGTTCTTTCTGTTGTAATTCTTTCAATAAGGCCAATTCCTTCGCTTTGGGTAGTTTACCCGTTAACTTATTGTACGTAATCATAATGGACTTTTCTACGTTTTCTTCTTTCGCCATTCGCTCGCCCAAAACTTTTGAAACCTCCACAAAGGTCGGGTCGTTCAGCGTAACTAATGCCTGTAAAGGCGTGTTAGTTTTTTGCCGACGGACTACGCAATAACTTCGCGAAGTAGCGTCAAACGTACCCAACGTAGGATTTTGCACGGAGCGTTTTACGATTACGTACAAACTCCGGCGATAAACTTCATCCGTAGTATCCGGAATATAAGTCGCCCCATTTATTCGCCAAAGACCATCTGGTTGGTAAGGCTTTACGCTCGGTCCACCCATCTTTTTATTCAGCAAACCCGAAGCCGCCAACGCGTTATCCCGAATCATTTCGGCGGTTAAACGTCGGGCAGGACCACGAGCAAGAAGTCTATTTTCTTTATCCCGATTTAATAATTCTTTACTCGTTTTAGAATCCTGCTGATACGCCGCAGACATCACCATTTCTTTGATTATTTTTTTCACATCCCAATCGGATTCAGTGAACGAAACTGCGAGGTAA
The DNA here is from genome assembly GCA_047630355.1 of Spirosomataceae bacterium. GTDB lineage: Bacteria > Bacteroidota > Bacteroidia > Cytophagales > Spirosomataceae > JANQUM01. Next base: position 55,060 of record JBLHXN010000008.1, read on the forward strand.
TCAAGTAATTTCGGGTGCGATGGCAATTCTCCCTGATTCCCGAAGTCTTCGGCAGTTTTCACCAATCCGATTCCGAAAATATTTTGCCATAACCTGTTTACCGCCACTCGTGCCGTTAGCGGATGATCCGGATGCGTAAGCCACTGAGCAAGTCCGTAGCGATTCTTCGGAAGGTTTTTGGGCATTGGCAAAATGCGGTCCGGCGTGTTTGGGAATACTTGTTCGCCGGGAGAATCGTAATTCCCGCGTTCCAATAAAAAGGATGGTTTCGGAGTATCAGATTCTTTCATGACCATCAATTCCTGTACCTCTTCGGTCGCATCTGACAAAGCGTTGCGTTCGTTTTTCAATTCATTTCGTAACGTAATACTCGGTTGGTGAACGGCACTGAAATAGTAGTCTTCCAAAGCTTTTTTATTGCTTTTTCCTTTATCCCACGTTTCTTTTCCGGCAAGTACCGCAACTTCGAAATCAGTGAGTTTTCGATCGTAAACAAATACATCGTCCACGATTCCGTTTTTAAAACCATTCCCCCGATACCAGCCGCCAACTTGCAGACCGGGTTGCGTTTTTACATGTTGGGTGAAGAGAATATCTTTCGCTAAGTCATCTACCTCGGTAATGGTTTCCAGCTTTTTACCGTCCATGAATAAGTACAAACCTTTCGCTTTTGAGCTTCCGTCGTAGACGAGTGTAAGGTGCGTCCATTTTCCCTTCTGAACTTTCTCTTTACTAACCTTCATAATCGCGTTGGCGGGGGCGGCGTGTGCCATCGTAATTTCGAGCGTTCCGTCTTTGCGACCATACACGTGAAAGCCCCGAAAGTTGTACATCCGTTCGGCTAGTGACTTATGAAAAATAACGCCTTCTTTAAAATCCTGCGGAATAAAAACATCCATTCCAATGGTAAACGGTTCGCCTTTTCGGAAAACGCCCACTTCACCAAAGTCAATCCACATATCTCCATTTAATAAAATGCCTTTCCCCGTTTTTCCTTCGGTGAATACTGTCTTTTCTCTTTGTTCAAATTCACGAGTGGTAAAAGCAACTTGCTTAGGGTTTTGGGCATTTTTTAAGCCATTTTTATCAAAGTCATACTTAGCAAGCAGTCCAATCGTTGGGTAGGCTTGTTTGATAAATTGCTTATCCCCACCATCGTTAATCCATTTATAAAAATCAGCCTTTGAGCCAACTCGTAACTTCGCCAGTTGTTGCTCTTTTGAAGTTAGTTTTTCGTTGATAAATTTTACCAGTTTTTCTTCCTCAGCGGTTGGCAAAAGTAATGTTGGTGCCGGCATGGCATCATCCCACGATATTTGTCCGGCTTCCCGAACATTATTGAAGAAACTGTAAAACTGATAATACTCTTTCTGCGAAATAGGATCGTATTTATGGTCGTGACATTTGGCACAGCCTACGGAGATTCCTAAAAAGGCATCGCCCAATGTATTGGTTCGGTCAACTACGTACTCCGACTGAAATTCTTCTTCAATAATTCCGCCTTCCATATTCTGCTGATGATTGCGGTTAAACGCCGTGGCAATCAACATTTCCTCTGTCGGGTTCGGCATTAAATCTCCGGCAAGTTGCCAATGAATGAATTTATCATAGGGCATATTTTCGTTGAAAGCCTTAATTACCCAATCGCGGTAAGGCGACATATCCCGCAACCGATCAACGGTATAACCGTGCGAATCCGCAAAGCGGGCAACGTCTAACCAATCAGCAGCGAGGCGTTCTCCAAAAGCGGAAGAATTTAGCAAGCGGTCAATTACTTTTTCGTACGCGTTGGGAGATTTATCTTTCAAAAAGGTCTGCTGTTCTTTTAGCGTCGGTGGTAAACCCGTCAGGTCAAAACTCACCCGCCGGAGGAGTGTACGTTTGTCGGCTTGCTTACTGGGTTTCAGTTTCAAATTTTCTAATTTGGCAAGCACAAAATTGTCAATTGAATTTTTAATCCAATCTTCATTTTCAACTTCGGGCAATTCCTCTTTTTCAGGTTTCACAAACGCCCAGTGCGGTTTATACTCCGCTCCGTCGTCAATCCATTTAATCAACACGGCCTTTTCGTAAGCAGTTAATGTCAGATGAGATTGCGGCGTGGGCATTATGTAATCAGGGTCTTCGGAGAGAATTCGGTGAAACACTTGACTATCTTCTAAGTCACCTGGATCAATGGCGTAATTCCCTTCGTTTTCTGGGAGTTCGCCGTAAGCAGCTTCCGACAAGTCGAGCCGTAAACCGGCTTTTTGCTTTGCCATATCAGGTCCGTGACAAGCGAAGCACTTATCCGAAAGAATTGGTTTTACGTGTAAGTTATAATCTAGCTCTTCCGGTAGTTCCCGCATGGCAACTCTCACCTCTTTTGGGAGGTCAGGAGAACAGGAAAAAGTGGTTAACGCTAATAAAAAAAGAAAAAGGATTCTCATTTAAACAATAATGGATTTTCTGTATGTCAAATATACAAACAACGGTCTATAATTAGTGGTACAAAAAAAGCCGCTAATAATATAATTTTTACCTGATAATTACCAGCTGGAGGGGTTTCAATTAATCAGAAACCTGAGCCGTTGTAACGTACAAAAGCACGGAACATTAATTTAAAGTATTTCCAACATACGTAAACTTTATCATCCTGCTTATAAGAACTTTATCTATTGTGAGCGTGGGTCCCCGCGGCTCATATGCCTTAGAAAACCTTGTCAAAGAATTAAACCAAAGCGGAAATATTGAAGTGCTTCTTTTTGAAATTACTCCACACATCGGAAACGGTCCGGTTTATAACGTAAATCAAGCAGAATCTAATTGGATTAATATAAACGAGCGAATCCTTCGCCTCACAACGTAAGTTTGGCAATACGCTACTTCCTGAGTTCTCTTCTTATCATGAATGGGGCGGAAATTATTAAGCTCGATAAGCAATTAAAAAGATATACTTATAATCCGCCCGTAGCAAGGTTGACAGAAGCTGGAGTGACGAACCTTAATACCGTGAATAATCCTGAAATTGAGTTAAAGAAAAAAGGTTGGGTCTTGAAAAAGAACGTCGAAAGTAACAACGTCGATATCATGATAAACTCCGTGCTTGACCCACCAAAGTTAAAGGCGGTCAACTCTTCAATTGTTAAAAATTTACTCGACAAAGACTTAATCCAGGCAATTCACGATGACTTTGGAGTGCATATCGACAATAATTACTACGTACCCTCTAGAAACAAGGCATATCAATTACACTATTAGGTAGATTAGCTAAGGGGACGGTTATTGGTGTTGATGCCATTCTTAAGTATTTTGGAGAACGCTCCGTAATGTGAGCAACCAAAGCAGTAAAAAGGCATGCTAAATTATTGCAGCCCGCATCGAAATGAGAAGAACTTATTTTATAACTACGCCGAAACCAAGCTCTTTGCCCACGCTTGGCTTTCTGCGTAAGTTGAAAAAACTTTGAACTCAACCGGATTCTGCTGCACGGTAAAGATGAATTTTAGCACATTCCGCATCAACGCCCCAGGGATTACGTAGGCAACTCCGCGGCAATACCTTTTAATGAGATTTTCGTTTTCTTTCATCCAAGCGGCTTGTTTGAGTTGGTATTTCACATTTGGAATCGGGGCATTGGTCAATTCAAAAATCAAAGCGAACTCCTCTTTCCGCTCGTAATTGTTTCTAAGTTCGTCCAGGTACAACTGAAAATTCTCTTTCGTTTCCTTTTCTCCGGTAAAATGAATGCTGATTACAGGAAACTCAGAGCGGTCAAAGGTGGCGTATAAATTCATGTTTTTGGGATTATTTAGTGGTTAACAATTAAACATACGCAAACGCTTTACTGTTTTGAGTTTGAGCATTTTCAATAACTACTTTGCAGAATTTCTAATTCAGCTCCCAACCACTTCAAAATTCGTCAAATCATCCGAAAAAGAAGTGA